>NZ_DJDV01000049.1:0-97899 GCF_002431195.1 Sphingobium sp. UBA5915
CGCCGCGGCCGCCCATGCGCAGGCCGCGCTCGCCGCGCTGGCGGAATGCCGGTCCGCGGCGCAAAGCGCGCGTGACGCCGCCAATGAAGCCGGCCATCGGCTCGCCGCGCTGCGCACCGAACGGGACTCGGCGGTTCGCCGCCTTGCCGATCTAATTCAGCAGGCCGGCCGGCTGGCGGAAGATCGCGCGCGCGAAGGCACGCTCGCCAATGATGCAGCCGACGCGATCGCGCGCCTGACCGCCGAAATTGCGATGCTCAAGGTCCGGATCGCTGAAACCGAAAAGCTGAGGCCCGATTTTGCCGCGCGCATCGCGACGGCCGAAGGAGAAGCGCGCGACGCGGAACTGGATTTGGCCCGTGCGATGGCGACGCAGGCGGCGGAGCAGGCCGAACTGCGCGTCGCCGAAGCCGCGCTGGCCTCCGCCCGCGCTCAGCGCGACCGCACGGAACGGGACGTGGCGCGCCTGGAAAGCGAGGCCACAGCCTTGCCGGATTCCGATCCGCTGATGGCGCAGCGCGCCAGTGCGCAGGCCGATCAGACGCGCGCGCAGGCCGACCGCGATACCGCCGAAGCCGCGATCGAGGCCGCTGAACAGGACAGGCAGGCCGCCGCAGATGCGCGCGCGGCGGCGCAAGCCGCGCTGGCTTCGGCCCGCGCGTCCCTCGCCGCACTGGATAGCGAAGCCGCCGCGCTCAAGCGCGCGGTCGATGGCGGCGCAGGCCCCAAGGCCCGCGCTCTGGACGAGATGAAGGCCGCGCCCGGCTATGAACGCGCGCTCGCCGCCGCGCTGGGTGACGATCTCGAAGCACCCGTTTCGGCTGATGGCAAGCGTCGATGGGCCGGGGCAGAGCCGCTGGCGCAGGATCCGCATCTTCCCGCCGGCGCGATGCCGCTCGCCGACCATGTCACCGCGCCCGCTGCGCTTGCCCGCCGCCTGGGCCAGATCGCGGTGGTGGACAGGGATGAAGGCCAGCCGCTCGCCGTGGGGCAACGGCTCGTCACGCGCGATGGGCAGCTGCGCCGCTGGGACGGCTATGTCGCGCTGGAGGGCGGGGCGGCGGCGGCCGAACGGCTGATCCGCCTCAACCGGCTGGACGCGATCGCCGCAGCGCGCCCGGCGGCACAGGCGGAGGCAGACAAAGCCGATGCCGCGCAGCACGACGCAAAAGAGCGCGAGCAGGCCGCGGTCGCCGCACTGTCGGCCGGGCGCACCGCGCTGACGCAAGCGGACCAGCGCCTGCGCGCCGCGCTGCGCGCTGCCGATGAAACGACGACGGCCTTGGAGCGGCTCGCCGGGCGGCGCGAAGCGGTGGAAGAGCGGCTCGCCGCCGCACGCAGCGACCTTCAGCGCGCGCAGGCCGATCATGAAAAGGCGCAGGCCGCGCGTGCGACCATGCCCGATGGCGCGGCGACCGGCCAGCTGGTTGCGACCCTCGGCCAGGCCAGCGAGAAAGCGCGCGCCGCCGTCAGCCAGTTGCAGGCCGATCAGGCGCTGGCCGATCGCGCGCTGGACAGCGATCGCGACAGGCAGGCCGCCGCCGATGCAGAGATTAAGGGCTGGCGTGCCCGGGCCGGAGAGGCCGCCAAGCGCATCGCCGCCATGGCCGGGCGCGGCGAAGACATTGCGCAGGAACGCGCTGCGATTGAGGGTGCACCCGATCGCCTGGGCCAGGCGATTGCCGACCTTGAAACGCAAGGATCGACGCTCACCGACACCGCCGAGCGCGCACGCACCGCTGAACAGGCGGCGGAAGCCGCGCTGCGCCAAGCCGAGGCGCAGGCGGCACAAGCCGCAGAAGCGCTTGCGGCCGCTCGCGAAACCCGCGCCACCGCTGTCGCCCGCGCCGAAGCCGCCGACGAACGCCGGATCGAAACCAATCGCCTGTCGGGTGAACGCTTCGAATGCCCGCCCCCGGTGCTGCCCGAAAAGCTCGGCTTTGCCAGCGCCGACATCCGCATTGCCCAGACCGAACAGGCCGAACATGACCGCTTCGTCGCCGACCGCGAACGGATCGGGCCAGTCAATCTGGTCGCGGCGCAGGAATTGGCGGAGCTGGAAACCAGCCAGGCGACCAGCCGCGCCGAAAGCGCGGAACTCACCCAGGCCATTCATCAATTGCGCGGCTCCATCGGCAGTCTCAACCGGGAGGGACGCCAGCGCCTGCTCGCCGCGTTCGAGGCGGTGGATGGCCATTTCCGCCGTCTCTTCACCACCCTTTTCAACGGCGGCCAGGCGCATCTGGAATTGATCGGCAGCGACGATCCGCTGGAGGCGGGGCTGGAAATCATGGCCCAGCCGCCCGGCAAGAAGCTCGCCGCGCTCACGCTTTTGTCGGGCGGCGAACAGGCGCTTACGGCCGTGGCGCTGATCTTCGGCCTGTTCCTCACCAACCCCGCGCCGATCTGCGTGCTGGACGAAGTGGACGCGCCGCTGGACGATGCCAATGTCGAGCGATTCTGCGATCTGCTTGACGCGATGGTGGCGCAAACCAACACCCGCTACCTTATCGTTACGCACAATGCCGTCAGCATGGCGCGGATGCACCGCCTGTTCGGCGTCACCATGGTCGAACCCGGCGTCAGTCGCCTGGTGTCCGTCAACCTGCACGGGGCCGAAGCGCTGCTGGCGGCGGAATAGGGCCAGCGGGTCGCGCCTGGCCCTTGCTCCGGCGCAGCTATTTGCGTCATTCTTCTCCGAGATGACAAGGAGGTCATGTCTTGGTGCATTTACCGCCCTTCGCGCTGGATCACTGGCTTTCGGCGCACGACTTCGCCGATCCGCCGATTGCCTTCAATCTGGCCTCCAGTACCGGGCCGCGGTGGAGTGTGGCGGACCTGTGTGCGCTGGGCGATCAGCCGCTCGATCTTGGGGATGTTGTTCTGAGCTACGCGCCGCCGGCGGGCACGCCTGCGCTGCGCAGCGCCATCGCCGCCTTTCACGGCGTCGATGCGGACATGGTCGTCGCCACCACCGGCGCATCGGAAGCACTTTCGATCCTCTTCTGCCTCCTTTCCCGACCGGGCGCGCATATCCTGCTGCCCGATCCTGGTTATCCGGCCTATGACGCCGTCGCCCGCGGATGGGGCCTCACCGCCCGAACCTACAGGCTGGAACGCGCGCGCGGCTTTGCCCAGGAAGCGGATGCCATCCTCGCCGATGTCGATCGCGACACCGCGCTGGTCATCGTCAACACGCCGCATAATCCCAGCGGCAGCGTCATGCCCCGCGAAGGCATTGCCCGGCTTGCCGCCGCCCTCGCCGATCGGGGCATCCCCTTGCTGGTGGATGAAGTCTATCACCCGCTCTATTTCGGCCCACCGCAGCAATCGGCCGCGGGCCTGGCCAATGTCATCGTCACCAGCGACCTGTCAAAGTCGTTGTCGCTTCCGGGGCTGCGCACTGGCTGGCTGATCGACGCCGATTCAGAGCGGCGCGGGCGCATCGTCGACGCGCGCAGCTATTTCACAATCAGCGCTTCGCCCCTGCTCGAACGACTCGCCGCCCATGCCCTGCATCATAGCCGCCTGATACTCGACAGGCTGGCGACCGTTGCAGGCGCGAACCTGACGCGTCTGGATGAATTTATGGATAGCACCGCTAGCGCCCTTGCCTGGGTCCGGCCGTCCGGCGGTACGACCGCCTTCCCCTGGCTGGTGGACGGGCAGGACAGCCGGCCCTTATGTGAGGCGCTGGCAAAGCAGGGGGTCTTGCTCGCCCCGGGTGACTGCTTCGGCCACCCCGATCATATGCGGATCGGCTTTGCCCAGCAAGCGGAGGGGTTTGAGGTCGCCCTCGCCCGCTTTGGCGAAACGCTGGACCGGCTGGCTATCGGTTAGGGGCGGCCGAACCAGCCCTTCATTCGGCGGAACAGGCCGCGCTCGCTGATCGGCTCGAACATTTCCTCCGGGCCTTCGGGGTCCAGCACCTCATTATCGGCCAGCCATTCCTGTACCGCATTGAGGTCCGGCGTCCGGTAGGGTCGCAACGTCCGGCCGGGCTTCTGCCGCAATTCCTCGACGCCCGCGATCAGCCCCCGCTCGGCGATCACCGCTGCCACCCGCTCCAGCGGAAGGTCAAGATGTTCGGCGATCAGGTCGTCGCGAATGCGCAGGATAGTCTTTTGTCGGCCCGCATTGGCGGGCAGCGCGGTGTCGATGCAGATGTCGCATTCGGTGTCCAGCCGCAGCGAACGATTGTTCATGTTGGACGACCCCACCCGAATCAGCCGATCATCGACGATCAGGATCTTGGCATGGACATAGATTGGCGCGCCGCGCTGGGTGAAGGGGTGATAGAGGCGCAGGCGGCCATGCGGATCGCGCGCCTTCAAGGCCTCGACCAGCCGAGCGCGCGCCGAATCCATCGCCTGGCTTTCCAGCCAGCCATCGGCCTGCTGCGGGTTGATGATGACGAATTCCGGTCCGTCCGGCTCAGCCAGCCGTTTGGCGATCGCCTCGGCAATACGGCGCGATGCAAAATACTGGCTTTCGGCATAGACGTGCCGTTTCGCCAGCGCGATCTGGTTGAGATACAGTTGCTCGATCTCGGTCAGGCCGTCCTGATCGTCCATTTCGGGCGCAGTGCGGGCAATGGCGACATCGACATTTTCAAACTGCACCGGCAAGGTTTCGGGCCAGCATTCATAGCTGCCCGTCACCGGCTCCAGCTCCTCGCCACCCGCACCCTTCCATCGCGCGCGGGCATGGTCGCCCAGCGCTGCGGCGACCGGGCCCTTCAGCGCCGTGGTCGCGTCGTGCCAGGGGCCATAGGGCGATCCATCGGGATGGTGCCGGCCATATTCCTCATCACGATGATGGCGCGTGTCCCACCGGTCGCCGGTCATGTCGATGCCACCGCAAAAGGCGAAACAATCGTCGATGACGACAATCTTCTGGTGATGCGATGCGGCGGGCGGATGATGGCTGTCCAGCTTCACGGTGACGCGCGGGTGCGCCATCCATTTAAGCGTGGTGAAGAAATTGGTAGGCCGGGCCATCGCCTTGATCGCGCCAACATCCCAGCGCAGCAGATAGATTTCCAGCTCCGGCGTTTGATCGACCAGCCAGCTGATGAATTCACCGATCGTGGTCGGCGCGCCGTCATGCGCTTCCTCCTCGCGCACCAGGCTGATCGCTGCATCGAAGTCCCATCCGATCAGCATGATACGGCGCTTCGCCTTCATCATCGCGGCCCGCGCGTGACGAAAATAGGTGTCCGCGTCGATGACCACGCTGGCCTTGTCGGCCCGCTCGATCCGCCAACAATCGGCGCCCGGCTGAGGCGTCATGCAGCGCTTCCCACGGTGAGGCAGCCCAGGAACATCAGGAAACCGGCAAAGCGGTTCGAGCGGAATTTAAGCAGCGGGTCGATCCCGTCCTCCTTCAACGTGCCGACCTGCCACGTCAGGTGCGCCGCCATCGGCAGCAACGCCGCCAGCGCCAGGCCCTGCCCGCGCACCAGCCAGATCGCAGCCGCCCATAGCGATAGCGCGGCCAGATAGCAAAACGTCACGCCCGCGCGCACATGGCGCCCCATCGACAGCGCGCTGGACCCGATCCCGATCAGTGCGTCATCCTCCCGGTCCTGCAAGGCATAGATGGTGTCATAGCCAATGACCCAGAAGATGGATCCTGCGTAGAGGAGAAGGCCGGGCGTCGTCAGCGCGCCTGCCACCTCGCTCCATCCCACCAGGCATGCCCAGGAAAAGACGAGACCCAACCAGACTTGCGGCCACCCGGTGATGCGTTTCATGAAGGGGTAGGCCGCGACCAGCGCCAGGCTGCACAGCGCGACGACCTGCGCATAGGGGCGCAGCTGCACCAGCACGACCAGCCCAACGAGGCAGAGCGCGAGCAGCCAGACCCAGGCAGTCTTGAGCGCCATCGTCCCGCTCGCAAGCGGCCGCGCGGCAGTGCGCGCGACCTTGAGGTCCAGGTCGCGATCGACAATGTCGTTGAACACGCATCCCGCGCCGCGCATGGCGATGCTGCCCAGCAGCAGCCAGGCGATCAGCGGCCACCGTGCAAAGCCGCCGCCAGCCAAGGCAACCGCCCAGGCGCCCGGCCAGAACAGCAGCCACCAGCCGATCGGCCGGTCCAGCCGCGCCAGTTGCGCCAGCATGCGAGGCGTTGGGGGCAACCGCGCCAGCAGACTGCGCGCCTGGCTGTCGGGGACGATGGTATCAGTCATGCGCTCCAACTATCGACTGCGTCGCGATCCGAAAAGCCCGTTCGGCCTGTCGCATATAGCCCTCACCTTACCAGCTTGGGACATTTCTGCGACAATTTTAGCGCATAGTGGTCGGGTAAGAGGAATAACGCTCATGAGAAAGACCGACATCGCTTGGAGCCGCTTCGGCCTAGGCCCCAGGCCGGGCGATGAGCCACTGACCGATCCGATCGGGTGGTTGCGCGATCAGATGGACGATTACCGCCCCGACCTTGCCAGCACTGGTGCGCTGGCGTCGCGCGCGCGCATAATCGCTGACTTTTATGCTCTTCGCACCGCGCGCAAGCAAGCGATGCAGGCTGCGTCCATGGCGGGCGACGCCAAGGTGAAAGTAGCTCAGCTTCCGCAAAGCCGACAATTTCGCGGCCATTATGAGGCTCAAGCCGCTGTGCGGATTCGCGCGGCCGTGGCCAGCGAAACGCCATTTGTCGACCGTCTGGTCCATTTCTGGTCGAATCATTTTGCGGTGTCGATCGACAAGCCGCTTGTGCTTGGCCTTGCCGGATTGATGGAGTTCGAGGCGATACGCCCTCATGTCCTCGGCCGGTTCGAAGACATGCTGCTTGCCGTCGTCCAGCACCCTGCAATGCTGCTTTATCTGGATCAGGTACAATCCATTGGCCCCAAGAGCCAATTCGGACAGAAAATAGCCGCTCGTGGCAGAAATCAGGGCCTGAATGAAAATCTGGGGCGCGAAATACTGGAACTTCACACGCTGGGCGCGCGCAGCGGGTACAGCCAGAGCGATGTGACCGAACTGGCCCGTGCGCTGACAGGCTGGACCGCCGTTGGCCTGGGCAACGGCCCGGTGCAACGACTGACCACGCGGCTAGGGGGCGAACCGGGCGATTTCCTGTTTGCGCCACCCCTTCATGAACCGGGGAGGCGGACGATTCTCGATCGAACCTACCCGCAGGCGGGAATGCAACAAGTCCGCGCCATTCTGACCGACCTCGCCCGCCATCCAGCGACAGCGCGGCATCTTGCCACCAAGATTGCGCGACATTTCATCGCCGACGAACCCCCCGCTCCCCTGGTGGCACGCTTGGAGACAGTCTATCTGGAAAAAGGTGGAGACTTGCGCGCGGTCTATGCGGCGCTCATCACTGCGCCCGAGGCCTGGGCCAATACCGAATCGAAATTCCGCACCCCCTGGGACTGGCTGATCGGCGCATTTCGCTTGCAAGGTGGCGTGCCCGAAATGCCTGACAATCCCGATCAGGCCGACCATCAACTCGCTGGCCTCTTCGCGCAGCTTGGCCAACCCATTTGGCAACCGGGGTCTCCTGCCGGTTTCGCCGACTCTGCGGGGGACTGGGCCGGGCCGGAGGCACTTTTCCGACGCGTAGAGGTTGCGCAAAGGCTTGCCCGACACACATCTCCGGCAACTGACCCCCGCGAGGTTGCCGGTCGGGTTTTTAGCGAGGCGCTTCGTCCCGCGACCGCGCAGGTAGTCGCTCGGGCGGAAAGCCCGCAACAAGGCATGGCATTGCTGCTGGTCGCGCCAGAGATGATGAGGAGATAGGAGATGCTGGATCGACGCCGATTTCTTGGCGCCGCTGGCGCGCTTGCCACGACAGCCTTATTGCCCCGCATCGCCTATGCAGGGCCTGCAGCCACGGAACAACGCTTCGTCTTCATCATCCAGCGCGGTGCGGCCGATGGCCTTCATATCCTTGCACCCACCGGCGATCCCGCCTTCCTGAAGCAGCGCGGTGTTATGGCCGACACTTTGCTGGGCGGAGAAGTGCTGGGTGAATCCTTCTTCACCCTGCATCCTTCGCTGAAGCGGGTCGGACTGCTCGCCAAACAGAAACAGGCGCGTTTCGTTCATGCCAGCGCCTCGGCCTATCGCGACCGCTCCCACTTTGACGGGCAGAATGTTCTGGAGAGTGGTGGGCGACAACCCTACACCGAAAAAACCGGCTGGGTAGGCCGTCTGCTGATGCAATTGCCGGCCATGCAGGACCGGGCCATGGCCATCGCGCCATCCGTACCCATGGCAATGCGGGGTTCCACACAGGTCGCGACTTATGCGCCATCGGCACTTTCCGATGCGTCTGATGATATTATGACGCGCGTTTCAGCCCTATATGCTGATGATGCGCAGTTGGCATCGCTTTGGGACAGCGCGCGCGCCACGCACGAACTCGCGGACAATCTCGACCTGGACGGACACCGCGGTGCCGCCGCTATCGGCATGCTCGCCGGGCAGATGCTGGCGCAACCCCACGGTGCGCGGATCATGATGATGGAAAGCGATGGGTGGGATATGCACAGCTCACAGGCACCGCGCATGGCAATGCAACTCAAGAATCTCGATGCCATGATCGCTTCGCTCGCCGACGGATTGGGTGCTGCCTGGACAAAAACGCTGGTGATTGTCGCGTCCGAATTCGGTCGAACCGTTGCGATAAATGGGACAGCAGGCACTGATCATGGCACAGGTGGGCTGATGATGCTGATGGGCGGCGCATTGGACGGGGCTGGGCAGGTCGATGCGGACTGGCCTGGACTAAACCCGGCCGCATTGCTCGATGGCCGCGACCTGAGACCGACCATCGCTGCCGAAGCTGTCATTGGCGCTTCTGTGGCCGCGCATTTCAGCTTGGATCCTGAGCGGCTGATGACCCGCCTATATCCCTCTCAACCTGGGCTGAAGCCGTTTCGAGCCTAACTGCCGCTCGACAGGCGCATCACGGTGCGGCAAGAGCTTGCCGATGACCGCCACCCCCGCCTGGCCGCCGCAGAGCGCCCCGCGTTTGCATGTCGAAACGCAATTGGGCGACGGCGTTGCCGTGCCGGTGGATGGCAACCCGGCCCATTATCTGATCAGCGTCATGCGGGTGAAGCCGGACGATATTGTCTTGCTGTTCGATGGCCGCTCGGGCGAATGGGCGGCGCGCGCGCGCGACATTCGCAAGCGGGATCTGGTGCTGGAATGCGTGGCGCAGACCAGGGCGCCCGAGCAGGTCCCTGACTATTGGCTGTGCTGCGCGCCCATCCGCAAGGGCCGCATCGACCTGATCGCGGAAAAAGCGTGTGAACTGGGCGTCGCCAAGCTGCAACCGGTGCTGACCCGCCGCGCTGTCGTCGACAAGTTGAACCTTGATCGGCTGCACGCGCATCTGGTCGAAGCGGCTGAACAATGCGGACGCACCGCCCTGCCCGATCTGGGCTCGCTGATGAAGCTGGACGCGCTCCTTGGCAATTGGGACAGCCGCCGCCATCTTTTCTTCGCGGACGAAAGCGGTGGCGCGCCGCTGGAACAGACGCTGCGCGCCCATCCCGGCCCCGCCGCGTTCCTGGTCGGGCCAGAGGGCGGATTCGACCCGCAGGAGCGGGACGCGATCCAAGCGACGCCGGGCGCGGTAGCCGTATCGCTCGGCCCGCGCATTCTGCGCGCCGAAACCGCCGCCATCGCGGCGACATCAGCCTGGATGGCGATCAACGGCGACTGGAACTAGTTTCGTTTCGCTATCTTCTTGCCTTGCCAGCGGTGGCAACTTATCTGATCGCGGCCGGTCCGGTTTGACGCGCCGGGGGGAAGCACTAAGGGCGTGGCATGAGCACAAGAACCGACTCAGCGGGTCATGATCCCGTCATCGAAAGCCGCGACCAGCTGATCGCGGCCTTTGCCAAGGGCGAAAAACCCAAGGACCGCTGGCGCATCGGCACCGAGCATGAAAAATTTGTCTACGACCGCGGCGATCATCATGCCCCCTCCTATGAGGAAAAGGGCGGCATTCACGCGCTGTTGCTTGGCCTCACCCGCTTTGGCTGGGACCCGGTCTATGAAGGCGGCAAGATTATCGCCCTGTCGGGCAGCGACGGCACGATCAGCCTGGAGCCCGCTGGCCAGCTCGAACTGTCGGGCGCGCCGCTGGAAAATCTGCACCAGACCTGCGCGGAGACGGGCCGGCATCTGGAACAGGTGAAATATGTCGGCGACCAGCTGGGCCTGGGCTTCCTTGGCCTTGGCATGTGGCCGGACAAGAGCCGGTCCGACCTGCCGATCATGCCCAAGGGCCGCTATGCGATCATGCTGCGGCATATGCCGCGCGTCGGATCACTTGGCCTCGACATGATGCTGCGGACCTGCACCATCCAGACCAATCTGGATTATGGCAGCGAAGCCGACATGGCGCAGAAGTTTCGCGTCAGCCTGGCGCTGCAACCGCTGGCGACCGCGCTGTTCGCCAATTCGCCCTTTACCAACGGCAAGCCCAACGGCTTTCTTTCCTATCGCAGCCACATCTGGTCGGATACCGACCCGGCGCGTACCGGCATGCTGCCCTTCGTGTTCGAAGACGGCTTTGGCTATGAACGCTATGCCGACTATGCGCTCGATGTGCCGATGTATTTCGTCTACCGCGACGGCAAATATATCGATGCGGCGGGCCTTAGCTTCCGTGACTTTCTGGACGGCAAATTGTCCGTTCTGCCGGGTGAAAAGCCGACCGAGAAGGATTGGGAGGATCATTTGTCCACCGCCTTCCCCGAAGTGCGGATGAAAAGCTTTCTGGAAATGCGCGGCGCGGACGGCGGGCCGTGGAACCGAATCTGTGCGCTGCCTGCGCTATGGGTCGGCCTGCTCTACGATAGCCAAGCGCTCGATGCGGCCTGGGACGTGGTGAAGGACTGGAGCATGGAAGAGCGGCAGGCGCTGCGCGATTCCGTCCCCAAACTGGGCCTCGACGCGCCGGTCGGCGGCGGCCGCAAATTGCGCGACATTGCGCGCGAGGTGATCGACATCGCCCGCTCGGGGCTTGCCGCGCGCGCCCGCCTCAATGGGTCGGGCGACAATGAGACCGGCTATCTGTCCTTCCTGGAAGACGTCGCCGCATCAGGCAAGACCAATGCCGAACGCTTGCTCGATTGCTATCATGGCGAATGGCAGGGCGACCTTAGTCGCGTCTATGCCGGTGAAAGCTTCTGACCTTTATTCGGCCGGCTGCTGGCTGATCTGCACCTGTCGCTTGCGCCCGGTTGCCCAGGCGAAGAAGCGGGGCACCGGCGCGTTGCGCTCCATCCAGTCGCTATAGGCGCGATAATCGGGATCAGCCGACAAATGCCGCTCCTCGGTCTTGGCGCGCCAATAATAGACCGCGTTGGTAAGCGCCAGCATCGCGCAGTTGCGCACCATGTCAGTAACGGAGCCCGTGACCGTCAGAAACGGCAGCGAGGCAAACCACCAAAAGAGATTTTTCGACAGATAGGCAGGATGACGGGTCCATCGATAGGGGCCATGGGTCAATATGCCGCGATGGGTGAGGTTGGAAAAGCGGATGCCGAATGCCACGGTCGCCCAGGCATAGATAGCGGTCAGCAGGACCAGCCAGCCGCCCAGAACCCATTGCAGCGCCGTTGACCCCTGTGTCCAGACGTCCCATTCCGCGCCGCCGGAATGATAGTCAAGCGGCCCGCCATTGCCCATCAGGACAAAGGGCGGATAGCAGATCAGCGCCGCCAACCAGCCGCTTAAATAGGGATTGGCGGTGCGGATGTGGGAATCGAGCGGCTTGAAGGTCAGGATGTAACCGACAGTCGCCAAGCACACGTCCACCATGAACATGATCGCGATCAGGAAGCCCGCGAGCGCCACCGGGTGGGACATCGCATCGCTGACCCGCCATTCGACCACGCTGGCGAAATTGCCTGGAACGATCGAGACCATGAAGGCCAAGAAGAAGCCCTTGACCGCCCAGGCGCGGGCGTGATTGGCGACTTGCCCCATGTCCGCCGCGCCGGCCGCGCCGCCGATCACCCACTGCCCGAAACTATAGGTCGCATCGCGTGGCTCGATCAGCCGCCTGTCGACCCAGAGGATATAGGGAATGGACGCCGCCAGCATCCAGGGCGCGGCGTTCATGAACAGGTCCATGGAAAAGCGGTAATTGCCGCTCCAATACCAGCGCGCGATGCAATAGAAGATGGCAATGGCGAGCCATGTCGCCCACAGGCCGGCGATCTTGACGATGCTGATGTCGAGCACGTCGCGGACAGGCCGGGGCGGGGCGGACCAGTCGATGCCGGTCGATGCGTTGCGATGCACCTTGTCGACGATCAACGACCACAACACCATCGGCACGCCGCAGGCCACGACTGCCGCCAGGCCGGCATTGGGACCGTTCATGCCATAATGGCGGGCGACGATGGTCCATAGCGCAAGCCCCGCAAGGCCGGCTATGCCGACACCATGGCTGACGGCGGACCGGGGACAGGAATCACTCTTCGACATGGGCGCCATGCCTAGCAGAAAAGCGTAAGCAAGCGATGAAGGCGCTTGCGCACGGACGGCATACTCAGGCCAGCAGCCACGCCTCCGCTGCTGCCGCATCGTCGAAAAAGGCGACGCCCTCCCGGTCGGTCAGGCGCTGCGCCTGCAACCGGGCGAGTGTCGATCCGCAGAGGAAGGCGAGCTTACGGGACCGGATATCGGGCGCGGCCATCACTGATCCAAAGGCCGCGACGACGTCCTGCGCCTGGATCTTCATGTCGCGGATATCGACCAGCGTCAGCTGACCGGGATGCGCCACAAGGCGAAGTTCCGCACGATAGTCCGCCGCGAAAGACTGAACATCCGACTGATCGAAAAAACCGCCCATGTGGACGCGGATCATGCCCCGCGCCGGGTCGGCCCTGATCTCATATCGCGCGTCCACATCCCTCTCCCGTCCTGCACTGCGCTCGATTATCCGGACGGTTCGGGCCTGGTCTTTTACAAGACCGCAGCCACCAACCCCCTCGCTTGTGCTTCATTGGCTTCCAGATACCAGTTTTCCGGCGCCTTCTGTAGCACCTCGTCCATCGTGACCTGCGATCCCAGGATCAGGTTCTGGAACCCTTCATTCTGGATCGCGATCGATGTTTCGATCTCGTGGATATTGGCCTTGAGCGTGGCGATGCAGGTGGACAGCGGGCCGGACAGGTTCACCGTCTTGGTGATCAGCCGTTCGTGGATCATCACCCGCGTCCCGCGCGTCAGATATCGATTTTCCGTCGCAAAAAAGCTCATGAAGGTCGCGCCCGCAGAATAGACGGCGGTCTTACCCAGAAACACCAGTCGCCGATCGGGATAGAGGTCCGAATGGAACCGGATATCCTCACCCATCATGCGCGCGATTTCCGGGTCGCCGCCCAGCGTCGAAATCTCGACCACCACCAGCCCTTGCTGCGGCGCGCCGGTCAGGCAGTTCTTGAAATGCAGATACATGCCGTGATCGACCACGCCAGACAGTGCGATGGCGGGGAATTCGAAATCCTTGGGCGACAGCAGCGGAGCATTCATGGGATTATCCTTGGTCAGAGTCGGGCTGCAATACGCGCGGGCATGCAAAAGGTGCCGTGCTTTGGGACTGGTATGTGATGGCGCAGCCTGTAAAGAACAGATCATGACCATGGGACAGCGGGCATGATTGCGAAACTCAGGGGGCTTTTGGACAGCACAGGCATTGACCATGCGGTGATCGACGTCGGCGGAGTCGGCTATCTCGTCGGCGCGTCGTCGCGCACATTGGCGGCGTTGGGGCCGGTCGGCGAAGCCGTCACGATTCACACCGAAATGCTGGTGGCCGAAGATTCGATCCGGCTGGTCGGCTTCGCCCGTGCAGACGAGCGCGACTGGTATCGGCTGCTGACTCATGTGCAGGGCGTGGGATCGCGCGTCGCGCTCGCAATCCTCTCGGCATTGGAGCCGGCCGAGCTGCATCGCGCGGTTGCGACAGGCGACAAGGCGATGGTCGCGCGCGCCAATGGCGTTGGCCCCAAGCTGGCGCAGCGTATCGTCAATGAACTCAAGGACAAGATCGGCGCTGCGCCTGCTGGCGGCCCGATCGGCGTGGGCGGCGCGGTGGCGATGCCCGTGGGCAATATGAGCACCGATGCCCTGTCCGCGCTTCAGAATCTCGGCTTCAAGCCCGCCGAAGCGAGCGCCGCCGTCGCAGCGGCCGAAGGGGAACTGGGTGAAGGCGCCAGCCTTGACGCACTGGTGCGCCTGGCGCTGCGAAAGGCGGCGAAGTGACGGACGACCGCCTGCTCACCCCCGCGCGCCGGCCCGAAGATGTAGATGCGGCGCTGCGTCCCAAATCGCTGGACGAATTTGTCGGCCAGCAGGCTGCACGCGAAAATCTGCGCATCTTCATCCAGGCGGCAAAGTCGCGTGGCGACGCCCTGGATCATGTGCTGTTTTTCGGCCCGCCGGGCCTGGGCAAGACGACGCTGGCGCAGATCGTCGCCAAGGAAATGGGCGTGGGCTTTCGCGCCACGTCGGGCCCGGTCATCGCCAAGTCGGGCGATCTGGCCGCCCTGCTCACCAATCTGGACGAAGGGGATGTCCTGTTCGTCGACGAAATCCACCGGCTGAATCCAGCGGTCGAAGAAGTGCTCTATCCCGCGATGGAAGACCGCGCGCTCGACCTGATGATCGGCGAAGGCCCGTCCGCACGATCGGTGCGGATTGACCTGCCGCGCTTTACGCTGGTCGGCGCGACGACGCGTCAGGGCCTGTTGACGACGCCGCTGCGCGACCGGTTCGGCATCCCGGTCCGGCTGCAATTTTATACGGTCGAGGAACTGGAGCGGGTCGTGCGCCGCGCGGCGCATCTGTTGGACCTTTCCATCACGTCCGACGGCGCGGTCGAAATCGCGCGCCGATCGCGTGGCACCCCGCGCATCGCCGGACGATTGCTGCGCCGGGTACGCGACTTCGCCAATGTCGCGGGCGCACCCGCTGTCGACAGGCAAGTGGCTGACAGCGCACTGCAACGGCTGGAGGTAGACCAGCTTGGCCTCGACCTCATGGACCGGCGCTATCTGATGATGATTGCCGATATCTATCGCGGCGGCCCGGTCGGCGTCGAAACGCTCGCAGCCGGCCTGTCGGAAGCACGCGACACGATCGAGGAAGTGATCGAGCCCTATCTGATCCAGCTTGGTCTGATCGCCCGCACCGCGCGCGGCCGATGCCTCAACGGCCCCGGCTGGAAGCATCTGGGCCTCAATCCACCGCAAGATGTGCAGAACGGCCTGTTCGACTGACGCAACCGTGCAAAAGGCATAGCCGTTACGGCAGGGGGCGTTTATAGCCTTGAAACATGCACAGGCGCGCGCCAGACGCGCCGGAAACCGCAGGAGTTGAGCCTTGAGGGCGATCGAGAAATTTCCCAACCTTGTCACCATGTTCTTCACCCGCGCCAAGGAGAAGGGTGACACGCCCTTCCTGTGGCGCAAGAGCGATGGCCAGTGGCACTCGCTCAGTTGGACCGAAGTCGCGCGCCAGGTGGCAGCGCTCGCCGCCGCTCTCAAGGCACAGGGGTTGAAACCGGGCGATCCGGTCATGCTGGTGAGCGAGAACCGGCCCGAATTCTGCATCGCCGACTTGGCGATCATGGCGACCGGCTGCGTCACCGTGCCGACCTACACCACCAACACAACGCGCGATCATCAGCATATTTTGACCGACAGCGGCGCGCGGGCGGTCATCGTGTCTACGGCCAAGCTGGCGCAGGCGCTGATGCCCGCAGTCATCCGCTCGCAGGCCGATTTCGTCATCGGCATGGAGCCGCTGCGCGGTGCGCAGGGCAGCTGCGCCTGCCACCTTTGGGCCGATCTGATCGCGGCGCATGCCGGCGACCCCGCCGCCGATGTCGACATTGTCGCGGCGACGCAGACCGCGACCCGCAACGATCAGGCCTGCATCATCTATACCAGCGGCACGGGGGGAAGCCCACGCGGGGTGATGCAGCATCATGGCGCGATCCTGCTCAATTGCGAGGGCGCGGGCGCAGTCGTGACCGAGGATTTCGGCTGGGGCGACGAAGTCTTCCTGTCCTTCCTGCCGCTCAGCCATGCCTATGAACATAGCGGCGGCCAGTTCCTGCCGATGCTGCTGGGCGGACAGATTTATTATGCCGAAGGGCTGGAAAAGCTCGCCAGCAATATCGAGGAAGCGCGGCCGACCATCATGGTCGTCGTGCCGCGCCTGTTCGAAGTGCTGCGCGCGCGTATCATCAAGTCGATCGAGAAGCAGGGGAAGTTCCCCACCTATCTGCTGAACCAGGCTCTGCGCATCGCTGCCAAGGAACAGGCGGGCAAAGGCTCCATCCTCGACGCGCCGATGAAGGCGTTGCTCGCCCGCACGCTCATCCCCAAGGTTCGTGCGCGCTTTGGCGGACGGATGAAGGCCTTGGTATCAGGCGGTGCGCCGCTGAACCCGGACGTGGGCCTGTTCTTCCAGGCGATGGGCCTCACCCTGCTGCAAGGCTATGGCCAGACCGAGGCAGGCCCGGTCGTCAGCTGCAACCGGCCGCGCGCCGGCATCGCCATGGATACGGTCGGGCCGCCGCTCGACGGCGTCGAAGTCAAGATTGCCGACGATGGCGAAATTCTGGTGCGCGGCGAACTGGTGATGCACGGTTATTGGCGCAATCCGGCCGAAACCGAAAAGGTGCTCAAGGACGGCTGGCTGCATACCGGCGACATTGGCGAGATCGACGCACGTGGCCGCATTCGCATCACGGACCGCAAGAAAGACCTGATCGTCAACGACAAGGGCGACAATGTCTCTCCGCAGAAGGTGGAGGGCATGCTGACCCTGCAACCGGAAATCGGCCAGGCCATGGTCCATGGCGACCGCCGCCCCTATCTGGTCGGGCTGGTCGTGCCTGATGCTGAATGGACGCGCGAATGGGCGGAACATCAAGGCGTGCCGATGGACGCCGTGGGCGCTCTGCCGGCATACCAGGCGGCGCTGCGGGCTGCGGTCAACCGCGTCAATGACGACCTGTCCGTGATAGAACGGGTGCGCCGATTCATATTGGCCGACGAACCTTTCGCCATCGACAATGAGGAGCTGACCCCCTCCATGAAGATCCGCCGCCATATCATCCGCAAACGCTATGCGGATCGCCTGGACGCCCTCTATAAAAATTGACCGGGAGCGGCCGGACCCTTCCCCGCGCTATTTCTTCGGCGTGCGGTAGGGAATGAAATCGCCCAGTGCGCAGGCGCCCGAGGTGATGCCCGACATCGGGCTCGCCGTTGTCGTCATATCGCCCCGGCACATTTGCGATCCGAAACTGCGGACGATCATGATGTCGCCGCGGGTCAGGCCATTGCAACTGCCGATCAGCTCATTCTTGTAGATCAGCTTGCTGCTGGCCCGATACAACAGCACGTTATTGCTGATGACGCGCAAATTGGTCTGCGGCACACGGCTGATACAACTTTGCGGCTCACCCGCCACCTTGCCGGCCAATGCCTCGTCCAGTTCGGCCATCTGCTTTGGCGTCAGCGGCTTTGGCTCGTAATTGCCGGCGCATCCCGCCAGCAGCAACGGCATCATCATGAACATCCAGGCGCGCATCTCCGTCTCTCCTTCTTGGCCATTCTCAATGACGGAACCGGCGTCCGTGATCCGTCAGGCCGCATCCTTGGCGGCGCGACGTTCGGCCAACTGATCGGCGTCGCGCGCACGCATGAAAATATTGGTTTCCCGTTCCGCACCGATGCTGGTCGGCACAGTGGGTTCGCCACGGGCCCGCGCCGCTTCCACCGCTTCCATCCGCTGTTTCAGTGCGACATTGTCAGGTTCCACGCCCAGCGCAAAACGCCCGTTTGCTAGCGTATATTCATGGGCGCAATAAATTTGCGTGTCGTCCGGCAGGGCTGCCAGCCGCTGCATGTTGGCGAACATCTGCGCCGCCGTGCCTTCGAACAGCCGCCCGCACCCCATGGCGAATAACGTGTCCCCGACAAAGGCCATCCGATCGTCGGACAGGTGATAGGTTATATGCCCCGCCGTATGCGCCGGCATGGCCATCACCTGCGCGATATGATCGCCGATGCGAACATTGTCGCCCTCCCCCACCAGCCTGTCGAGCATGTCGATCCGTTCCGCTTCGGCGGCGGGGCCAGTCACGGTGCATCCCGTCGCTGCCTTGATCGCGGCATTGCCGCCGGTATGGTCGCCATGCCAGTGCGTGTTCCAAATCTGGCCGATCCGCCAACCGCGTGCCTGCGCAGCCTCCAGCACGGGATCGGCCACTGCCGGATCGATCACGACGGTATCGCCGCTCGCGCTATCATGCATCAGCCAGATATAATTATCGGACAGCGCCGGGATGCGCATAACCTCGAGCATGATTACCACACTCCTGTATTGGGCATGGATGCCCAGGGCTCAGCCGGCGGCAAATGGCCGTCCTGCAGCAACTCGACCGAGATATTGTCGGGCGATCGCACGAAGGCCATATGTCCATCGCGCGGGGGGCGGTTGATCGTCACGCCCGCATCCATCAGGCGCTGACAGGTTTCGTAGATATTTTCGACGCGATAGGCGAGATGCCCGAAATTGCGTCCGCCCTCATAAACTTCGGCGGGGCTGCCATCCTCCGCCGGCCAATTATAAGTCAGTTCCACCTGCGCATCCTCATCCCCCGGCGCAGCGAGGAACACCAGCGTGAAGCGGCCCTGTTCATTGTCGAAGCGACGGACTTCGCGCAGGCCGATCAACTCGAAGAAGGCCTTGGTCTTTTCGACGTCAGCAACGCGAATCATGCTATGCAAATATTTGGGCAATTCCGCCTCCGTTCGTCGCTATAAAGCAACGGTTCATCTTTAGAGTGACAATCTGCGCTTCAAGATAAGAACGCGACCGGTTGAACGAAAGGGGCAGCATCATGGACATGCGGGACAAGGTGTTTCTGGGCAGCGCGGCGCTGCTGGCTTTTGGCGCGATCACCGGGGGCTATTTGCTGGGCGACGGGTTGCGGCGCGCCAAGGCCGCCGACCGGTCGGTCACGGTCCGGGGACTGGCGGAAAAGGACGTGACTGCCGATCTCGCCACATGGTCTATCAGCTATTCGGCCACGGGCTTTGACCTGCCGACCGTCCGCAGCGAAATCGATAACAACACGCGGGAATTGCGGGCCTATTTCACGCAACTCGGTTTCAAGTCAGATGATCTGACGCCCGTTGGCGCGGGCGTCAATCAATGGCTCAACAATGGCGTCAACACGATCACCATCACGCAGCGCATGTTGTTGCGCACGACCGACATCGCTCGCGCGCAGAAGGCGGTAGCCCAGCAATTCGACCTGGTCCGCCGGGGCGTGACGCTGCAGGAGGGGTCCGGCATGCGCTACAGCTTCACCAAGCTCAACGACATCAAGCCGCAAATGGTGGCGGCGGCGACCCGCGACGCCCGGGCCGCCGCCGAACAATTCGCCAAGGATTCAGGCGCTGGCGTAGGCGGGATCAAGAGCGCCACCCAGGGCTATTTCTCAATCGATGCGCGTGATGGCGAAAGCAGCGAGGGCGGCAGCGACACGCCCTACAAGAAGGTCCGTGTCGTCACCACCGTCGACTTCTACTTGCGCTAAAGACCTTATTTGCGGTCGTCACCGATGATCGCACCGGCCGTGCCGCCGATCACCGCGCCCTCGGTCGTGCCCAGCCCGGTCGCGTCGCCAACCACTGCGCCGCCCGCGCCCCCGATCAGTCCGCCGGCGGTGGCGCCACGCGAGCAGGCACCGGTGGCGAGCGCGCCCGCGACCAGCAGGCCGATCGCCATGCTGCGCCTCATATTGCTGTTCATGTCGCTGTCTCCTTTGTCTGACCCACCGCGCACCGCGAACGGCCGATGCTTGGCCCCGGTTCCGTGACAAAGTCTTGCTGACAGCCTCGCCCGGCTCTTACCGGGCGGTCGCAACGCCCGCCGGTAGTCGTGACAGATTATCGGCCGCAGCCTTCCCGGCAACGCTTTCGGGTGCGATTCTGACGGCCCGCTCCCACGCCGACCTGGCGACATCTTCATGATCGGTCAGGATCGCGATATTGCCCTCCTCCAGTGCCACGGAGGCATCGTCGGGCGATAACTGCACGGCCCGCGCGATGTGCGCCTGCGCCAGCCGCATTTCCCCCTGCCGCCGCGCCAGGGTCGCCGATAAAAGCCAAGCGAGCGGATCCCGGGACGCCTGCGCCAGCGCGAAATCTATCGATTCCCGCGCCGCATCCGCATCGCCCAGCGCGACCAAGGCCCGTGCGCGATCCAGATGCACCTCGCCCTTTTCCAGTCCATCGGGCATGCCCCGCGCCAGGGCAGCGTCAAAATCCTGCTGCGCCTTGGCGGCATCTCCGCTCGCTAGCGCAGCATTGCCCGCCTGCGCCCACAGACGCGCGCTCTGCGCCACTTCCCCCTGGCGTTCCGCTTCCTCGGCCGCCTGTTCAAAGGCGACGATCGCAGGCGCCCAGCGCTCCGCGCGCGTATAGGCGAACCCCATGCAATCGCGCGCGTAGAAACTGCCGCCGTCGATCCGCCATTTCTGCGCAAACGCGACTCCGGCTTCGGGCGAGTCCAGCGCTGCGTCCAGACAGGCCTGGAACGGCGCAGCGAATTTTTCGGGAACCGGGATCTTCCCATCACCGCGGGCCGCCGACGGGTTCGACGCCGCAGCAGCGGCAGCGGCCTGTTCCTGCTGTTTTTCTCGTCGGCTGCGATTCATCACCGCCTCGATTTCGGGATCATAGGCCTGAAGCAGCAGCGGAAGAAAAAAGAGCATCAGGATTTGTCCAGCAGGCTGGCGACAGTGCGGATCAACAGGGCGATGTCGCTGTCGCGCGAAAGGCGATGGTCGCCATCCTTAATCAGCAGCGTCTGCACATCGGATGAACGCAGCCGCTCGGCCGTCCGCACCGCTATGTCCCACGGCACGACGGGGTCACACTGTCCCTGCAACAGCCGCACGGGGCAATCGATGGCGATGACATCCTTCAGGAGCAGGAGTGCCTGGCCCGATTGCCAGAAAGCCAGCGTCGTCACATAGGGCTGATCGCCATAAGGGGTCGGCTCCTCAATTCGCCCCTCGGTATGCAGCAACGCCTTATCCGCATCTGTAAAGCCCCATTGCGTGAAATCGGGCGCCGCGGCGATACCAACGATGCCGGCCACGCGTTCAGGGCGCGCCAGAGCGACCAGCAAGGCCAGCCAACCGCCCATGGACGATCCCACCAACACGACCGATCCTTCGATCATCCGGTCGATCAGCAACAGCACATCATCGCGCCAGCTGGCGAGCGTGCCGTCCGCAAATCGCCCTTCGCTCGCGCCATTGCCCGCATAATCGAGGCGTAACACCGCGCGCCCCTGCGCCCTGGCCCAACCGGACAACGCCACGGCCTTGCCACCTTCCATGTCGGACATATAACCCGGCAGGAAGACAATTGTCGGCCCCTCGCCCTCATCATGCCGATAAGCCAGCCCCAGCCCATCGGGCCGTACAAGATAAGCCGGCGGCGCGGCATCTGCATAAGTCATGGGCAGCTTCATCCTGTTTAATACGACTCAAGGCGGCCTTAGCCGCCCTTTTGCGCGAACCCAAAAAATAATATCCACTTCGCGTTGACAGCCTGAAAGTCACCCGGTAGAGGCGCCCTCCTACCCCGTGCCCAGATGGCGGAATTGGTAGACGCACCAGCTTCAGGTGCTGGCGATCGCAAGGTCGTGGAGGTTCGAGTCCTCTTCTGGGCACCATTTTCCCCTCTCGGGGCATCCCAAGAAAGTTGAAAAAACGGCAGAAATCTGCCATTTTCTCCTTGGTTCTGTTTCACGACGTCCGAGACGATCTCAGGCCATGCCACACCAAATGGGGCCATAAAATTGCCCTTTTTGGAGCCTGATTTCGGCTTAATGGCCCCAACCCCTGTGGCGGCCTTCCAAAGCGTCGACTCCCCTGAGGCAGATCCGCGTTGGAAGGAGAAATGGTCATGCCCCTTACGGACCTCGCGATCCGAGCACTCGATACCCAGGATAAAGTCTACAAGCGCGCGGATGATCGCGGCCTCTATCTTGAGGTACACCCCACCGGATCGAAGCTCTGGCGCTACAAGTACCGCCACCAGGGCAAGGACAAGCGGCTCGCGCTCGGTCGCTATCCCGAAGTTGGGCTTGCCGAAGCGCGGCGCAAACGCGACGAGGCGCGCCTGAAGGTCGTCGAAGGCATCGACCCGCTGGCCGAGCGCAGGCGCAAGAAGCTCGTTGCCGCATACCATGCTGCCAACACGTTCGGCGATGTCGCCAAGGAATACATCGACAAGATGGTCGCCGAAGAACGCGCACTCGCCACGATTACCAAGGCCAACTGGCTACTTGAGCAACTGGAGCCGATCGCCAAGTTTCCGCTTATCGAACTCAAGCCAATGGACGTGTTCGCAGCGCTCAAGAGGATCGAGGCACGGGGTAAATATGAGACGGCGCGGCGCTGCCGGTCGTTCGCCAGTCGCGTGTTCCGTTACGGTGTCGCAACCGGCCGTGCCGAATCCGATCCGACCGCAGTACTGCGTGGCGCACTGATCACGCCCAAGCCAAAACATCACGGCGCGCTCCTCGAACCCGAGGAAGTCGGCGAGCTGCTTCGCGCGATCGATGCTTACGTCGGTACCGGCATTACGCGCATCGCGATGCAGATCGCGCCGCATATGATGGCCCGGCCCGGCGAGCTTCGCAAAGCGACTTGGTCGGAATTCGACCTCGAAAACGCGGTCTGGAAGGTGCCGGCCGACCGGATGAAAATGCGGCGTCCGCATGTCGTGCCGTTGTCACGGCAGGTTCTCGCCATGCTGTTCGAACTGCACGCACTCACAGGCCCCAATGGGTATGTGTTCCCGGCCAATCACACGTGGAAGCGGCCTTTGAGCGAAAACACCATGAACCAGGCATTCCGCCGCATGGGCTATACAGCCGGTGAAATCACCGCTCACGGCCTTCGCACGACGGCGTCGACGCTGCTCAATGAAAGCGGAAAGTGGAGCCCCGATGCCATCGAGCGTTCGCTTGCCCATTCGGACAAGGACGCGGTTCGCGGCATCTACAATCGTGGGCGCTACTGGCAGGAACGCGTGGCGATGCACCAGTGGTGGAGCGACTATCTCGACGAACTGCGCAGCAGCGTTCCTGCTACGCTGCGCGGGTCCGTCGCTGCAGAGTGACGCTAACGCAGCGCCTCATCGAGGCGAGCCAGCTCCCTTTCGAACTTGGCGGGTTGCTCTGCGCGGAGCCTTTCCAGGTTGCGCAGCTTCCATTGCACCGCTGGTAGCGCGCTGATGTCCGCCGCCAGATCGAGCAAGGACCAATCCGGCTCGCAGGCAAAGAACGATTGGAGGAAGGATCGGCTTGCCGGTAGTCTGGCCCGCCGGGCAATCTCGTCGATGAGCGTTTCCCGCGTTTCCAGAAGAGATTCGAGAGGCACGGCGTCCACCGTCATCTCCTCGAAGTCGCCCTGATATTCGTTCGTCAGGTCCTTCAGGCCGGGCTGAAGCAGTTCATAGGCCGGACGGGGGTGGCTGATGAGATAGACCAGGAAGGTCGTGAAAATGTCCTGGGTTATGCCGCCGTTGTCGTAGAGATACCGGACATCGAACAGGTCGCGGGGATGCTGGCGGTCGAGTGCGGCGGTGATCTTGCCGCCGTAGAGGTCGGGCAGCGAGACCACCTGCATTTCCGCGTAACCAAACCTCTCTTCGACTGCCGGGCTGACTGCCCTGACTTCCGGCTCGAATACGGTGCCGCGAAGCACCGGGCTGAGTTCGACCTTGATCTGCGCTGCGCCCGCCCGCACCACCATCCGCGTGCCTTCGGCGGACTGGTTCTCCTGCACCCCGGCGCCGATGCGCCGCCGGAGGCGATCGGCGATGCGGGCGAAGCCCGTTTGGATCGCGTCGAGTGACGCGGTGCGCTCCGCTACCGGCAGATAGACCAGATCGATGTCCACTGAGAAACGCGGCAGGTCATGAATGAAGAGGTTGATTGCCGTGCCGCCCTTGAGCGCGAAGGCTTCCTCGACGGCGATTTCAGGAAGACAGCGGACAAGAAGCGCAACCTGCGCAGCGTAGCGTTCAGCCGACATGCGAGGCGCTTCCTCGGCGCGCGGCAGTATCTCGTCTGGGAACGGTGATCTGAAAGGTCGGATCGAACTCGCCGCCGGGAACGATCTGACGCTTGCCCTTGCCGAGATCGTAGTCGGTCGGACGCATGTCGCGCGCCCATGCGTAATTGTGCTGTTTAGCCAGATAGAGAAAGAGGCGCTTGGCCTTCACGCTTCGACACGACGTGAGAAGCGACCTTGCGAGTTTGGGTCTCAGCGTGGTGAGGCCGTCAAACAGCTCCGCGCCATGCGCAAAGCTTATGTCGTCCGGGACCTCGTCGAGAACTTCAAGGATGGCGCGTTCGAGGCTCGATACGCGCAGGTGCTGCTTGTGCTTCACGGTTGGTGAGCCGCTCACATCCACGGGCGACAAGGTAGACGTGACGAGATCAAACGCCCGCGTCTCAAGGCCTATCTCTGTCTGGTCGAACAGCTTTCGCGACCTGACGGCCATATCCGCGTCAAGGTCGAGCCGTGCCAGATAGGACCTTACGGCGTTTGCATCGCTGTAGAGCCATATCGTCCGGCGGCCCATGGGCGCGTATTGCCAGTATCCTGCCAGTTCGAGAGCGGTCATGCCTCCGACATGGACCGGCTCATCGAGCAGCACCTGGAGCGAAAGAACTGCATGTTCCCAGCGTATCGCCCCGGGCTCCGCCTGCCCGGGCCGGCGATAGAGGCGAGGCGCGACATGTTCGAGCCAGCCGCGCGCGGCATAGTCGCGTATCGACGACGCGGACAATCCGGCAGCCTTCAGCCATTTCGTGTCCACCACGAAATCTTCCGGCAGCTCCCGGACTAGCCGGTTTAGAAGTGATGCTCTTTCCGCCTTCATGACGCATACACTGGCATTTTTTTAAACCAAATACCAGTGAAAGTTTGCAAATATCCAGATTTGTGCGTCATAAGCCCGCGAATATGCACTTTCCTAAACTGAACTGAGGTCGCCGTCATCCAGCGGCTGGCACGCCGTTTCGGCGATGATTGCCGTCGCTCGTCCTCGTCCCTAGGCCGATCTATTCGCCTCACCCGCTCTCTGGATCGGGCGATCAGAGGCTTCGTCGCCGACCCTGTAATACATGGGATTGTACATCCATTCCTTGATAGCCGACTCCCGCCATCCGGCGCAGCGCGTGGCGATGCGTACCTGCTTGGGAAAGGTGCCGTCCTGAATCTTCCGGTAGAGCGTGGCCCGCGACAGGCCAGTGCGGTCGAGCACGGCGTTGAGGCGAAGAATGCGGTCGGGAGGCTGGTCAGTCATCTTGCAATTTCCTGTGTTATGGTCGGTCGTCTTGCTCCCCTGGAATGAGATTTGAGATGCTATCGGCAGGCGTCAAGAGTGCTGAAAACAGTGCCAAACCGCCGATTCTTTCCGTATCTGTCCGCAGACGTGCCAATCTATCCCAGCCTGCGAAAAATAAATTTTTACGCGAGTTCGAACGGGCGTCTCAGGCCGTCTCGGCCTGATCGCGCTCTACCTGCGCTGGCGCTCCGGCCGAGCCGCCTGCGGCGTCTCGTCGGCATGGCCGTGACGATCACGTGACGCGTTCCGGCCCGCTTTGAGCGGTCCGATTGGGATGCTGTTCGCATCCCTTTGGCGGTCGCCGCGCGTTTGGCGCGGCGGCGTTGGCCTTCGGCTCCAAGGTGGCGGGGGGCGTCGCTGCCCCGTAGCCCCGCCTCGGCGGCGCGCAACCCGTCCGCTGCGCTGCCGGGTCTTCCACTCCGTTTCAGCCCTTCGGGTGCGCCCCGCCTTTGGCCGGCGGGGCTCTTGGTCCGCTCCTGCCGCCCCCCGCCACCCTGGCGCCGGTCAATGGCGGTTGAGGAAAGGAGTGAAGGACCATGAGCACGTCGGAGCGTCAGAGCCTTTATGGCGAGGTGACCGCCAAGATCATCGCGGAACTGGAGGAAGGCAGGTTGCCGTGGGTACAGCCGTGGGATGCCACGCGGTGTCCCTGCACGATGCCGCACAATGGGGTATCGGGCCGGGTCTATTCCGGCATCAATATTCTGATCCTTTGGGCCTCCGGGATCGAACAGGGTTACGCATCGCAGCGCTGGCTGACTTATCGGCAGGCTGAGCAGGCAGGAGGCCATGTCCGGCGCGGGGAGAAGGGAACGGTCATCTGCTATGCCGACCGTTTCACGCCGAAGGACGAAGCCGAGAAAGCACGCGGCGAGGATCGCGAGGCACGGACTATTGCCTTTCTCAAGCGCTTCACCGTGTTCAACGTCGACCAGTGCGAGGGGCTTTCGGAGGAGCTGACCAGCATTCCGCCACTGCCCGATCCGGTTATGGCGATTGCCGAGGCTGACAGGGTGATTGCCGCGACCGGCGCGGATTTCCGGATTGGCGGGGGCGAGGCGTTCTATTCGCCAGCACAGGACTATGTGCAGGTGCCGCCGCAGGCTGCCTTTCATGATCCCATCAACTGGTACCGGACGGCACTTCATGAGCTCGGGCATCACAGCGGCCATGTCAGCCGCTTGAACCGCGATCAGTCCGGCGCTTTCGGATCGGCTGCGTACGCAAAAGAAGAGCTTGTCGCGGAAATGGCAGCGGCGTTCGCGTGCGCTTCGCTCGGCATCCAGCCGACGGTCCGGCATTCGGATTACATTGGCGCGTGGCTTGCCGTCATGCGCGCCGACGAGAAGGCGATTTTCCGGGCCGCGAGCGCAGCCAGCAAGGCGGCCGACTTTGTCCTTTCGGGCGGGGAGGTGCGGCCATGACCGACCAGCTCCCGCTCCGTGTCTTTCGGCGGCGGGGCCATCGTGCCTTGCGCCGGATGACCGAACGGCAGCGCGCAATCTTCTCGGCCATGCGCTTGGAGGAAACCAGCTATCCCGAGCTTGCCGAGCGGCACGGGATCAGCGCCGAAGAGGTGCAGGCCGAATTCGCAGCGGCGCTTAAGATATTCTTGCGCACGTTGCGCGAGCCCGACCCATGGTGGCAGCGTCTTTGGCCGTGGTGATGGTGGTCCAGCCGTCCGATATGGCGGACGGCTGGACCAAGACACATCCTTGAACGATGCTGATGCGGCAAGCAGCCCTCTGAGCCGCCAGTCGCGCTGCCCTTGGCGGGTGGACTCCCCTCTGCTATCCTGTTGAGGCGCTGCGCAAAAGGCGGCGCCGGGACTGGTAATCCCGCAGATCAAGCAAGCTCGGACACTTCGGTTTCCGGGGTGCCGACGCGTATGTCCAAGCCTTCGGGCCAAAGGCGGCGGCGCATGTGATCTGCATGTTACCAGCTCCGGCGGCTCCCGCGCCTAGCGTGCGGGAGTTCGGGACTGTTTTCCGCATCTGTCTCGTCATCTTCCGCGTAACCGCATCGATGCGGACCGGAGGTGCCAATGGACTACCTTACCCCTGTCTCGTCACAAGGTGACCTGCCTGTCAGGCCTTTACATCGAGCCCATAACGGCGAACTCGCCGCGCTATGGCGGATCTACGGCGGCGAACCCTTCCATCTCTTGCGAACCCGTGAAGGCCGAGACCTCAGTCGCGCCCGCTATCAGCGCGCGAAAGAATTCCAGCGTTCGCTTGAACCCGGCGCGCCGGGCGAGTGGACCGACTTTCTCTACTGCACCGGCATCGTCGTCCAACTGGCTCTGTCATGCCACCTGTTGGACGTCGGTTTCCCCGATGCCTGGTGCGCGAGGCACATCGGTCTCCACGTTGACCGATCGCTGGCCTATGCCAATGCCACCGGATTTGGCTACGAGTGCGAAGAGACGGAGCGTTTGACGCGCGTGCTTGCTCCCTACTGGAAATGGAACCGCAGCTATCTGAACGGCGACACTCGGCCTAGCGATGGCGGGTTTACGCCGGAGGAAGTGCGGTCGCTGCTCTACAGGCTCATGGACCATGTCGGGCAAGTCACGGGCCATGGCCGGCCGCGTCGTCAGATGAAGTCGTGACGTCAGCCTTCGGCACATGGCGCCGGGAACAAGCCGCTCAACGAACCTGATCGGCGTCCGCGCGATGTTCGGCGAACATCCGTTTGCCGCGTCGCTGCCAGAGCATGAGCTGTTGATTGCTACTGAGATGTGACCCGGGGTTTCCATTGAGAAGTGACCCTGGTGGGTACGGGTTATGTGCTGCCGATGACCGGCAGGTTCAAGATGCTGGCTTCTCCTTTCTGGTTTTGGGTGCAGCGGTGCTGGCGCGGAAGCGGAAGCTATCGTTTCCGGTCTCCAGGATGTGGCAGTGGTGGGTAAGCCGATCGAGCAGCGCGGTTGTCATCTTGGCATCGCCGAACACGCCGGACCATTCGCTGAAGCTCAGGTTGGTGGTGATGACGACGCTGGTGCGCTCGTACAGCTTGCTGAGCAGATGGAAGAGCATGGCGCCGCCTGATGGGCTGAAGGGCAGGTAGCCCAGCTCATCGAGGATGAGCAGGTCGAGGCGTAGCAGGCGTTCTGCCAGTTGGCCGGACCGGTTCAAGGTCTTTTCCTGCTCAAGCGCATTGACGAGATCGACCGTGGAGAAGAAGCGGGCCTTCTTGCGGTGATGTTCGACAGCCTGGACGCCCAGCGCCGTTGCGATATGGCTTTTGCCGGTTCCGGGCCCGCCGATCAGCACGACGTTGTCGGCGTTTTCCATGAAGTCGCCCTGGTGAAGTTGACGCACTAGGGCTTCATTGATCTCGCTGGCGGCAAAATCAAAGCCAGCCAGATCCTTGTAGGCCGGGAAGCGGGCCGCCTTGATCTGATAGGCGATGGACCTGACCTCCCGCTCGGCCATTTCTGCTTTCAGGAGCCCAGCCAACATCGGCAAGGCAGCATCGAAGGCAGGCGCGCCCTGCTGGATCAGTTCGTCGGCGGCCTGAGCCATGCCGAACATCTTGAGGCTGCGCAACATGACGATGACCGCAGCGCTGGCAGGGTCATGACGCATGGCGGATCTCCCTCAGCCTGTCATAGCGAACGACATTGGCCTCGGGCTCCTGCGTCAGACGCAGTGCCTGAGGCGCATCGATCGGCGCTGCTGGAGGCGCCTTGCCATCGATCAGTCGGTGCAACACGTTGAGAACGTGGGTCTTGGTGGCGACACCAGCTTCCAGGGCTAACTCAACCGCCCTCAGGACAGCCTGCTCGTCGTGATGAAGAACCAGGGACAGGATCTCGACCATCTCTCGGTCGCCGCCTGGGCGCTTGAGCAGATGGCCCTGTAACTCCCGAAAGGCCTCAGGCATCTCGAGAAAGGGTGCACCATTGCGCAGGGCGCCGGGCTTGCGCTGGATCACCGCCAGATAATGCCGCCAGTCATAGATTGTGCGTCCCGGCTTGTTATGAGAACGATCGATAAGCCGGGCATGTTCGCATACGATCTGGCCTTCGGCCGCTATGACAAGACGATCCGGGTAAATCCTCAGGCTGACCGGACGGTTCGCGAACGAAGCAGGCACCGAATAGCGGTTGCGGTCGAAGGCGATAAGGCAAGTTGGCGATACGCGCTTGATCTGCTCGACAAAGCCATCGAAGGGCCGGCCCAGCGGCATCAGGCAGGGCACTTCCTCGGCATGCACATCGGCCACAGTGCCGGGCATGGCGCCATGCTGGATCTCGCTCCATTGGGCGATGCATTGAGCTTCCAGCCAGGCGTTCAGTTCAGCCAGATCAGGGAAGCTGGGCATCGGTTGCCACAACCGGCGCCGGGCATCCTGGACATTCTTCTCGACCTGACCCTTCTCCCAGCCAGAAGCCGGATTGCAGAAATCCGTCTCGAAAAGATAATGGCTGGCCATTGCAGCGAACCTGGCATTGACCTGCCGCGCCTTCCCCGTCCCGATCTTGTCGACAGCGGTCTTCATGTTGTCGAAGATGCCGCGCTGCGGCACACCACCCAGCACCCGGAATGCCTGCGTCAGCGCGTCGAACAGCATCTCATGGGTTTGAAGCAGATAGGCTCGCACGATGAAGGCGCGACTATGCGCGAGTTTGGTATGAGCGACCTGCAGTTTCGTCACTTTGCCGTCCAGCACGGCATAATCCTCGCTCCAGTCGAACTGGAAGGCCTCGCCAGGCTGGAAAGCCAAAGGAACGAACGTCCCGCGTCCGCTAGTCTGCTGTTCATACTGAAGCTCGGTCCGCCATCGGCGGGCAAAGGCGGCCACCCGGTTATAGGAGCCATCGTAACCCAGCTCCACCAGATCCACGTAGAGTTGCTTGGCGGTCCGCTTCTGCTTGCGGGATTTCTTGGATTCCACCCGCAGCCAAGCCGACAGCTTGTCCGCGAAGGGATCGAGTTTGCTGGGGCGCACCGGAACCTTGAAACTGGGCTCCACCGCATCGGAACGCAGGTATTTGCGAATGGTGTTGCGCGATAGGCCGGTCCGTCGCTTGATCTCCCGAATGGAAATCTCCTGCCGGAAATGCCATCGGCGGATCACACTGAGTAAGTCCATGTTGATCACTCCGAGACCCTCCGACTGACAGCCGGAGGGGAGGGAAACATGGGTCAATTCTCAGTGGAAACTTATAGCGCCCCCGGGTCACATCTCAGTGGCAATCAACAGACCAACGCGAGAGCGCCGCCACGCGCGAATCCGATGACGAACATTAGCACCAATTCGGTGCGAAGAAGAGTTGGGAGACGCGACGGGTACAGGAATGATTGCATGGCGATGCTGCGATAATGACTTCGCCTGATCCAATCCCTATATCCTGATCTCAGGGGCGGCAAAGTCGATAGGGGAATGCGTGGTTGCCGAAGCACTTGCGGCAGTGAGCAGTGGGGCCAAGTTCTTCCGCGGCGATTTGCACATCCACAGTTTCGGGGCGTCGCACGACGTAAAAGACGCCGCGGCAACGCCGCAGGCGATTGTTGCGACGGCACATTCCGAAGGCCTTTCGATCATCGCGCTCACCGATCACAACGAGATCATGAACGTGCCGGCGGCGATCGAGGCCGGTCGAGCTATCGGGGTCTTCGTGGTGCCGGGCGTCGAACTCTCGACGCCCGAGGGCCATCTCCTATGTTACGCCCCCACCGCCGATGCGCTCGAGCGCTTCTTCAACAGGCTCCAAATCGCGGATCGGCGGACGAACAATTGCCGGTGTCAGACCGGCGCGCTCCAATGCCTAGAACTGCTCGCAGCCGAAGGAGGCTTCGGGGTTCTTGCCCATGTCGAGCTGGATGGCGCGTTCGAATCGAACATGCCGCGCTTCACGCCGGCGAAAATCGATATCCTGTGCCATCCCTCTCTCCAGGGCATCGAGGTGACCAAGGCGGACTGCCCGATCCTCTATGATGGACGTGACACTGATCCCGACCGCAAGAAGGTCGCGGCCGAGCGCATCAAGCGGCTCAAGCTGGGCTCGGAGCAATATCTGGCGCGCATCCTCAACAGTGATGCGCATTCGCTGAACGCGGTCGGCCGGAACGCCAATCGCGACCAGCGCATCACCCGCTTCAAGATGGAGACGCCGAGCTTCGAGGGCCTGCGGATGGCGCTTGAGACGGCCGATACGCGTGTGCGGATAGAGGAAGGACTGCCGGCGATCGTGCCTGTGGTGCAGGGCGTGCATTTCCAGGGCGCGTTCCTTGATGGCGAGGCGATCACGTTCAGCCCGAACCTCACCTGCATCATCGGCGGCCGTGGCAGCGGCAAGTCGACGGCGTTCGAAAGCGTGTGCCTGCTTGGTGGACCTCCGAGTGAGGACGTGACGGTTATCGACAGCGACGTCTGGCCCGACATCGTCTCGCTTTGCTATGTTGACGAGACGGGCCAGCAGCATAATCTCGGGCGCAGCAAGTTCGGTGATGTCGAGAATCTTGACGAGCCGGCCAGCGGGTCGACCGCCTTTCCGATTGAGAGCTACCGTCAGGGTGCGACGAACGAGATCAGCAAGCGGGTCCAGGACGATCCACTCGCGCTCCTCACCTTCCTCGACAAACTGATCCAGGTCGAAAAGGAGATCGATGCCGAGGACGCCATCCGCGAGGATCTGGTCGAGCTTGCGCCGCAGATCACGAAGGCGGCCGGCAACGTCGCCCGCATTCCGGAGCGCGAAAAGGAGCTGAAGCTCAAGACCGATCAGCTTCAGCGCCTGCGCGAGGGCAAGGGCGAGGACGTCATCAAGCTCCAGCAACAGTTGGTCGGTGAGAAGCGTGCCCGCGCCGAGATCGAGGCGTCGTTGGCAAAGCTTGGCGGCGCTGTGACGAGCGAGGCAATCACGACGATCACGGCGGAGATCCGTGCTTCGGTCAGCGGTCATGAGATCGAGCTGGGCGCGCCCGAGGCGACGAAGATCACGACGGACACCGGAGCGTACGAGACGGCGGTTACGGGATCGACCGATGCGCTCAGGAAGGTCACGGCGGACTATGTCGCCACCGTGAAGGCGCAGATTATCGCGTGGCGCACCAAGGAAAGTGCGACCACGGCCCAGATCGAGCAGAAGAAGCAGGAGCTTCTGAAGCACGGCATCCGCCTCGACATGCCATTCATCCAGAAGCTGGTATCAGATGAGGCGACGGCGCGCGAGAATGTCAGGAAGCTGAAAACCTGGGTTCCCGAAATCGAGCGCCTCAAAAAGCTGCACGCCGACTTGCTGAAGCGGCGCTGGGCGGCGCGGCAGGTGGTGGCGAAGCACCGCGTGGCGTTTGCCGCCCGGGCATCGGCGGCGCTCAAGGGAACACTGTCGGATCTGTTCGTGACGTTGAAGTTCGATGAAAGCGCGCTTGCGCCGGATGCCGAACGCTTGATCGTCGAGGCGATGGGATGGCGGACGCTTCAGCATCTGAAGGCGCGCGCGCTGATCAACGACCTCACATTGCCCCTGCTGCTCGAATGCCTTCGCAAGCGTGACACGAAGCCGATCACGGCGCTTCGAAACGCGGAGACGAATGCGGCGGTCTTCCCCCAGAATGAGGCCGAACTGCTTCTCGAGCGGATCGCCGAGACCGATCTCCTGAGCCAGCTCGAGACGGTCGCGGTCCATGACCGGCCTAAGCTCAGCGTGACGAAGAAGATGCCGGGGATCGGCGGGCTGTCCAAATTCGTGCCCCGCGACTTCAAGAAGCTTTCCCTCGGCCAGCAGCAGTCGGTCCTGCTCGCGCTGATGCTGACGAGCGAGAGCCGGGCACCGCTCATCGTCGATCAACCCGAGGACAATCTCGACAGCGAGTTCATCTACAAGACACTGGTGCCGGTGATCCGCGCGGCCAAGGAGCGCCGGCAGGTGATCGTCGTCACGCACAACGCGAACATCGCGGTTCTGGGCGATGCCGAACTGATCGTCGCGCTCAAGGCGACATCGGAGAAGGCGCAGGTCGTCACGCGCGGGTCGATCGATCATCCGCCTACATGCGAGGCGGCGTGCAACATCCTCGAAGGCTCGCGCGAGGCGTTCGACCGCCGTGCGGCTGTCTACGGGATCGCGCGCGGTCCGTGACGCTTGGACCAGCCATACCACATCCAACCAACGCGTGCGCTCGTCGCGCTGCGTACCGCAAAGCCGTCAGTCCGCTAAAGGCCCAGTTGCAGCCGCTGTGCAAGGGCGGTGCAGCAAACGCTGAATGTCGGCTAGCGGCAAGACCGGACGTTTAACGCGGAGTTCGGGAATGGCAGATAAGTCCAAGGATTTCGGGCGCTTGCGTACGGAATCCTGACATGGAGGAACCCGCGGGCCCCATCCACTGGTCTATGGGTAAAAGGGCTGTGGTGTGGATCGTGGGGGCTGAGGCAGACGTGTCAGCGTGTCCATAACCAGCAGGATAACAGGTACTCCGGGGTCGATTGAGCAGTGTCGCATCCCTGATCCGGCACCCAGTGGGCGCGGTTTTGATCGCACCCGAGACGTGAGCGCACATTTTCTCATTGGCCGAGATGCGATGATCTTGGCCATGCTGCAGGGTAAGCCATGCCCGATCATGGCGTGTTCTCACGGGTGGGCGGGGTCGATGTCGGCGGCGCGCGGGGCAGACGCCAGCGAGTGAAGGTCTCGATGATGGTCATGTGCCCGCCGCAGCACGGACATGGCGGGCGGTGATCAGGCGGCTCGTCGGGCTCGGGGGCCTCGACCGGCGTGGCAACGCCCAGCAGCCTGCGGGCCAGCGCCATGGCGTCCTTGTGCATTGAACTGGCGAGCAGTCCATAATGCCGGATGCGGTGGAAGCCGCGCGGCAGGACGTGGATCAGTTCTGCCACCCGATGGCGGCGATCTCGGCGGGCACGGTGAACACGACGTGGAAGTAGCCGACGGGGAGTAGGTCGGCCTCGCGCGCCGCCAGCCAGGTGCGCGCCGCGGCGCCTGACACTTAGGGCAGTGCCGGTTGCTGCAGGAGTTGTAGGCGACCCGCCAGTGCCCGCAGTCGTCGCAGGCCTCGACGTGACCGCCCAACGCGGCGGTGCGACAGTTCTCGATGGCCGTCATGACCTTGAGTTGGCCGAGACTGAGATGCCCGGCATGGGCTGCGCGATACGCAGGCCCGGCGCTACGGAAGATATCGGCGACCTCGAGCAAGGTGCGCACGGGCTCAACCGGGAGGTGCCTTGCCCTCCATCAAGGCTACGATCTGGTCGAGCGGGCTGGCCACCGCCCGCATAGTCTTGCTCGAAACCTTCGTGTAAATGGCGGTGGTGTCGATGTTGGTGTGGCCCAGCAGCACCTGGATGACGCGGATATCGACACCCTGCTCGAGCAGGTGAGTGGCAAACGAGTGGCGCAATGTGTGCGGGCTCACTCGCTTGTGGATCCCGGCGAACTCGGCCGCCTCATGCACGGCGCGGTTCAACTGGCGCGCCGAGATCGGATCCGTGCAATTGCGACCCGGGAACAGCCAGCCATGGGGTAACATCACTCCGCGGCGTTTGCCTTCGCGCCACCATTGACGGAGTAGATCCAGCAGATGCGGTGAGAGCATCGCGTTACGGTCCTTGCGTCCCTTGCCCTGCTCGACACGGATGATCATGCGCTCGCTGTCGATGTCTCCGACCTTGAGGTGGGTGACCTCGGACACGCGCAGTCCCGCGCCGTAAGCCACGCTGAAAGCGGCCTTGTACTTGATGCCTGGAGCTGCCTCGATCAGCCGCGCAGCCTCTTCGACGCTCAGGACATCTCGAAGCTTTGGTTCACAACGTATGACGGAAAGGCCCAGCACAATCTCCGGCCGCTTGAGCGTCATGGTGAAGAGGAAGCGCAGAGCCGATACTGCGGCGTTGATGGTCGCCGGCCCAACGGCGCGCCGATGTTGATCGAGTTGAAATCGCCGGAGGTCTTCTGCGCTGGCTGTATCGGGAGGGCGCCCCAAAAACGCGGCGAAGGATCGGACGTGCCGAATGTAGTCCTGCTGGGTATGCGCTCCAAGGCCTCGAAGCTTCATATCCTGCAGCATCCGCTGGCGCAGCGAACCGATTGGGGCGGCGGTAATCGTGGTGTCCATGGTGAGTTCCTTTGCATTGAAGGAACCTCACACTCTCATGGCGACTCCGCCTCGCCCAACGCCCCGCAATTACTGCGCGACCCTACCCCAAGCGCCCCTCCCGCGGAGCGGGTTCGTCCAAGTCCCAAACCAAGCCGTTCCGATCTGCGCCTTCACCATCTGGATGGACGGCTGAAGATGGGAATTTGAAAGTACGCACGAGCGTGCGGAAGTGGGTCTTGGGGACTGAAGCGGCTTATCTGCTCACATTCGACAGCAGCCGTACCGGCATAACTCTCGCGCGAAGAAGCACTGTTTAAGTGCAAGCCTCAGAGAATGTCGCTCGGGCAAGTCCGGGCGACGTTCAGGCCATCGTCCCAGTCGGCTTTGTAGATCGCCCGATCGTGGCTGAGCTGCCAGCAGGATAGGTCTCCTTTGCTGCCTGCTACCAGCGCCAGCGTTCGGCCATAATGGTCCTCGCCGATCCGCTTGATGGTCAGGGACCCGCTCATGGCGGCCTTCAGGTTGTTCGTGGAAGCGTGCGGGTCGCCAGGTGCACAATCTCGACCGACGCTGCAATGGCCGGGCAGCTCGGGAGCGTCGATCCACAGGAGCCTGACACGCTCATCGCCGCAGCGGATCGTATCGCCGTCTGTCGCGGAGCACCCGTAGATCGGGTCAGCATAAGCAAGTGCCACATGGCTAGCAGCTGCGTCACGTTCAAGAAAATGAGAGGCAAGGCCAGCTGCGCCGCCCACGGCGCCAGCGGCAACAAGCGCAGCGACGATCATCATGACGCGCCTCATCCGGCGCTTGCGTCGGTAGTCTGGCAGACCTGCGGCTGACCAAGGGGAGGGGGCTTTCTCCGCACTTTGGGAGCTTGGATCGCGACCGCTTAACGGTCTACAAATGCCGCATGTGTAATCGAGCCCGCATGCGAGGTGAGCCCGAGACCCTCTTGGGATCTATGGCGCAGCTGCTCAGCGAGCGTCCGCGCGACAACTGCTTCGATCCAGTGAGCTTCGCCCTAAGAGCCGCAGCTACGTGGTGCGAGAGCAGGACGGCGAGCGCACCTGGGAGTTATGACCTGGGATGTGCTTGGCGGCGAAGCGAAATGGCCGATGACGAACGTGCGGCAGCTTGGGCTGCCTCAATGGCGCAGGCTGGCCGAGATGCCTGAGAACCGTTGTATTGTGCCCTTGACCGAGTTCTGCGAGTTCACGGCGGAAAAGCACGATCTTGGCGACGGCAAGCCGCCGCTGAAGGGCGATGTGTGGTTCAGCACCAACCAGCGCGTGTTCCCTGTTGCGGGGTTCTGGCAGCGCAACAAGGATGGCGCGGGCTTTACGATGGTGACTTGCGACCCGAACGAACTCGTCGCACCCATCCACCCGAAGGCGATGATCACCATCCTTGTGCCTGAGGACGTGGAGACCTGGCTGAGGGGCTCGTATGACGAGGTCGTAGCGCTTCAGAAGCCCTATGATGCCGCAAAGATGACAGTGCGTGGCCCGGTGTTCCCTACGCGGACCGGCGAGAAGTAGAGGGCGGAGGTCGCCTTCGGGCCGCGAACGCGGCTTGCGGAAGATGAGAAACGCTCGGCGCGGACGGGCAAGCCATTCCAAGGCGGTCTGTGGAACTCGCGGTGAGGCTGGCCGCCAGCGGGCTCCAGAGCAGCTTACCGCGTCTTCCTGACTGATTTCGGGCGATCCCCTTCGTCCAACAAACCAGCCGCGAGAATCGGGCTTGTCGCGCGGGTACGGGTTTGGTCCTCTCGGACCCCTTTGGCTGCTGTCTCCTTTGGTGCGCTCGCACGATTGCCGTTGTCGCGCACACGATCCAGGTAATCTGACCAGAATTGCATCATGCGCACCCGCTCCGCCCAGTGTTCGCCTCGGAGGTAGGGCCTTCGGACATCGTCGCTTTCCATGTGCGCGAGCTGCCGCTCGATTGCATCTGGATGCCACTTGCGCGACTCGTTCAGCAAGCTGCTGGCGGTTGCCCGGAAGCCATGACCCGTCACTTCCTCTTTGCCATATCCAAGACGCCGCAGCGCGGCGTTGATCGTGTTGTCGGAGATGGGTCTGTCGTCGGAGCGGATACTGGGAAAAAGGTACCGCGAGCCTGCGCGGAGTTCGCGTAGATCGGCCAGCAGGGCCAAGACTTGCCGGGAAAGCGGCACCTTGTGCGTCCGCCCCATCTTCATCTTTGAAGCGGGGATGGTCCAGACCTTGGCCTCTATGTTGAACTCTGCCCATTCGGCTTGACGAAGCTCGCCTGGCCTCACGAAGACATGCGGCGCCAGACGCAGCGCGATCCCTATGTGAGGCTGCCCTTCGTAGGTCTCGATTGCGCGCAACAAAGCGCCGAGCTTGCGAGGCTCCACGATCGCCGCCCGGTGCTGGACCTTGGGGGTGATGAGCGCGCCGTGCAGATCGACCGACACATCCCGCTGTGCACGGCCCGTGGCGATCGCGTACCGAAGTACGCTGCCGCAGGTGCTGCGCAGTCTGCGCGCCGATTCGTGACGCCCCCTGACCTCGACTGTCCGAAGGACCGTGAGCAGTTCGGGCGCCGAAACCTCGGAGACAGGACGATTGCCTATAAGCGGGTAGGCGAAGTCCAGAAGCCAACGCAGCTTCTGCATCGTTTTGGGGGCTCGACCTTCGGCCTCAATCTTCTGCAGCCACTCTTCGGCGACAGCCTTGAAGGTGACGGCGGCCGAGATGCTTGCCACTCCTCGCGTCAGCTTCTTGTAGCTTGAGGGATTGATCCCCGTGTCGAGCAGACGACGCGCGCTTGCACGCTTCTCGCGAGCCTCTTTCAATGAAACTTGCGGATAGACGCCGAGCGCCATCGTTCCGCGCTTGCCCTCATGACGGTAGTCCATTCGCCAGTACCGTGCACCACCAGGCTGTACGAGCAGGTAGAGCCCGTGCATGTCGGCAACCTTGTACGGCTTGGCTTCTGGCTTGATCCTGCGGATCGCGGCATCGGTGAGCATGACGGTATCTGCTCCGCGCTGGGCTGGCTGATACCGTCAATGTACCGTCAGGACAGGCGGGTGCCAATGGATCGCGGCAGCTCGCGGCGGACTTGATACCGTCTGAAGGCTAGGATTTTAGCCATTTCTGGACGTTGGTGGACCATCGCGGAGGAGGCGATGGTGCCCGGGGACGGAGTCGAACCGCCGACACTGCGATTTTCAGTCGCATGCTCTACCAACTGAGCTACCCGGGCACGGGGTTTCGGCGAAGCGTCCGCCGATTGGAGGCGTGCCTATAGGCGTCAATCGAAGGGGCTGTCCAGCCCTTCCTCGCGGTTTTTTTGCTGCATATCGTCGGCAGGAGGACCAGCTACACGATAGCCTTCGCCCAGCCATTGCAACAGATCCCGATCCCGGCAGGCAGTACTGCAAAAGGGACGGCTTTCTGGCCGAGATGGCGCAGCGCAGACGGGGCAAGTGACGGGTTTAGGCGACATGGCCACCCGATATGGTCAGGGCCGGGTCAGCGCGCAAGCCCACCTCTCCGCCGCGCCGCCGCGCGAGCAGATCGATCCAGTCGGGGCGCTGGCGCAGCAGGTCGATAACGGCGGGCGCAGCGATCAGCGTCGCCGCACCGCCCGTCCCGTGTCGCTCGGCCCGCCGCAGCAAGGCAAGCGCGGCCGTCAATACGACGTTGTCCAGCAGCAATTCCATCAGGTTCGCTCGCTCCCGACGGCGGATGATCTGCAGGAAGCCAAAGCCATTCACCGCCGTCCGCTCGAACGGGAGAGGAAGATATTTGTCGATCTGGGCGGCGGCGATCATCCGCTCGTCCTTGTTGTTCATCGTCGGCAGATCAATGCCGATCGATCCGCTCAATCCCATGCGGCGAATGGTCTGCGCCGCCAGTTTGGCGCCCTTGGGGCCGAGCTGCGCCGGGGGCAAGGACCCATCAACATCGATCAAAAGCATGGCGGGCGTCAGATAGAGGCGCAGGGCAGCCGCTTCGGTGCCCACCTCCCCGCTCATGGCCTCCTCCATCAATTCGCTCCAGCCATGCGCTTCCAGACGGTCCTCTTCATGCGCCGGGCATGGCACGACGGGGACGCCGGTCGCGCGAATGCGCTGGAGGAGGCTGGGGCCGGGGTGCGGTTTGACGCTGGGCGGCGCGACGCGGGCCTTGGCGCGTTTGGGCCGCCCCTCCTCGGCAATCGCCTCGCGCAGGATTTCGACCAGCACAGTGGCGCCTTCGGCCAGGCGCGGCGGAATCGGCTCCAGCAGCGCTTCCTCACCCGACAGCAGCCGCACGACTCCGCGCTTCTTCGGAATCAGCGTGGCGATCAGCCGCCCCTGCACCACCGCCCCCGCGCGCGCCGCCTCAGTTTCCCGCTCGACCAGCGCCTCGACCAGCCGACCATGCTCGATCAGCCCGGCCCGCGCTTCGCCAATTCCTTCTTCATAAAGCCATTCGGCCATTGTCTGTCCTAGTCGAGAGAATAGCCCGCGGCTTTCAGCAGCGCGCGGGTTTCATAAAGCGGCAGGCCCATGATTGCGCTGTGGCTACCCTGGATCGCGCGGATCAGTCCAGCGGCCCGCCCCTGGATCGCATAGCCGCCCGCCTTGCCCCGCCATTCATCACTGGCGATATACGCATCGATCTCGGACCGGTCCAAGGGCTTGAACGTCACGATATTGGTCGACAGGCGATGGCGCGCCACGCCCTTGCCATCGATCAGCGTTATGGCGCTGAACACGCGATGCCGCCGCCCCGAAAGCAGGCTGAGGCATGCGCGCGCCTCATCTTCCGCCTCGGCCTTGGGCAGGATGCGTCGCCCCGCCGCCACGACCGTGTCGCCCGACAAGACAAGCGCGCCAGCATGGCGACCAACGACCAAAGCGCCTTTTTCGGCCGCCACGCGCGCAGCATAGACCGCGGGCAATTCCGCCTTATGAGGGGTTTCGTCAATATCGGCAGGGTCCACCGCATCAGGGACAACGCCGATTTGCCCCAGAAGGTCACGCCGTCTGGGGGAAGCCGAAGCAAGGATGAGCCGCATCGTGTCTGCGGCTTATTTGAAGCGGTAGGTGATCCGACCCTTGGTCAGGTCGTAGGGTGTGAGTTCGACGAGCACTTCGTCACCCACGAGCACGCGGATGCGGTTCTTGCGCATCTTGCCGGCCGTGTGGCCGAGAATTTCGTGATCATTTTCCAGCCGCACGCGGAACATGGCGTTGGGGAGAAGCTCCACAACCTGTCCGCGCATTTCAAGCAGTTCTTCTTTGGCCATAATATCCCGGATATGCGAAAAATCGCGCCGCCATAGCGTTAAACGGTGCAAAATGAAAGTCAGGCGTGCAAACCGAATTTTTCGCCGGCCGCATGCAGGGCCGCGAAGATCCTATCGAGCTGTTGAGCATCGAGACAATATGGCGGCATCAGGTAAATGGTGTTGCCCAGCGGCCGAAGCAAGAGGCCGCGGTCCTGAAAGAATAGGCGCAGGCTGGGCGCCAGATCCGACAGATATCCCGCATCCGGCGTCACCAGGTCGATCGCGACGATCGTGCCCGCCTGACGCGGATTGGCAAAGGCGGGACTGCAGGCAAGGGTCGCGAGTCGATCGGCCATGGTTTGCGCTAACTGCTTGATCCGCCCCAGCACATCCTCCTCGCGCCAGATCGCCAAATTGGCGACCGCTGCGGCGCAGGCGATCGGGTTGGCGGTGTAGCTCGACGAATGGTAGAACAGCCGCGCGCGATCGGACGATCGGTGCGCGTCGAAAATCGGTGCGGTAGCCAGCGTCGCCGCCAGCGGAATGGCCCCGCCCGTGATTCCCTTCGCCACCGCCATGATGTCCGGAACGACCCCGGCCTGCTCGCAGGCGAAGATCGTGCCAGTCCGCCCCCACCCCGTCATTACCTCGTCAGCGATGAACAGGACACCGTGGCGACGACAAATGGCCGCCATCTCTCGCAAGACGTCGGCGGAATAAACGAACATGCCGCCTGCCCCTAGGATCAACGGCTCAATGACAAAGCCCGCGGGATGCCGGGCGCAGGCCGCCTCCAGCGCATCCAGGCACGCCTGTTCCCGTCCTGGAGCGGGAAAGGGGATGGTGTCGACATCAAACAGCAGCGGCGTCCAGGCAGCATTGTAGACGCCCCGCTCCCCCACCGACATCGCGCCGATGGTGTCGCCATGATAGCTATGTTCCAGCACGAGGATGCGGCTGCGCGGCTGCGCCGCTCCGTCCAGTGCCAGATTATGCCAATAGCCAAGCGCCATCTTGAGCGCGACTTCGACCGCCGTAGAGCCGCTGTCGGAATAGAAGACATGCGCCAGTTTCGGCTGGTCATCCGCACGGGGCGCCAGCGCGATCAGGCCCCGCGCGACCTCTTCAGCCGGTTCATGAGTATAGCCGGCAAAGATCAGCTGATCGAGCGTTCCGGCCTGCTGCGCGATGGCTGCGGCAATGCGGGGATGGCAATGACCGTGCGTCGTCACCCACCAGCTGGAAATGGCGTCGATCAAAGTCGAACCATCCGCCAGATGCAGCAGCGCCCCTTCGGCGCGAACTACATGGGGGATGGCTTCGTTGAGGCCATGCTGGAAAAAGGGGTGCCAGACAGGAGAGGTCATGGACGCCCCTTAATCCAAGGTCCGGATAAAGACTATTGCGACTTGGGCGCAGCTTTGGCCGCAGGGTCGGCGGCGTTGGGCGCAACCGGCGGCGGGACCATCACCGTTGGCAGGGCGACCGTCACGTCCACGCGGCGGTTCCTCGCCTGACCTTCAGGATCGTCGCTGCCGTCCTCCCGAACATTGGGCGCAACCGGCCGGCCTTCGCCAATGGCGATGAGGGTGATGCGGTCCTTGGCCACGCCCTTCTCGACCAGATAATCGCGCACCAGTTCCGCCCGCTTGGCTGAGGCGACCTTATTGTCGCCATCGGCCCCGCGCGAATCGCTATGACCGCGCAAGGTTATGGGTCCGCCCGCCTTCATCGCAGGCGTGACGATCAGCGCGTCAAGCGCCTGCCGGGCCGCGTCATCCAACTTCATCGGCGTTTCGCCAAAGCCGATCACAGCCTGCGCCGGCTCGATCTTGGGCGGCTCTTCTGGCTCGGCCACTTCGGGACGCAGGATGGATCGCTGCGGTTCTGCGGCGTTGGCGCTTTCATTGGCACCCGCCATCACCGAAACCGCATTGTCGGCATCGTCGACCGCAACATTGGTCCCATTGGCTGGATCATTCGCCTCGGGCGGCTGACAGGCACATAATGCGCCCAGCAACAGGAGGGCTGGAGCCAGTTTTGTCATTCATCCTCTCCTTTCGGCTTCGGCTTGGACGGCGGCACATAGGTCAGAATGGTGTCGCCCGGTTGCGGCGTCGGCCGTGACGCATGGGTGAAGAAGCGCAGCGCGCCGCTTTTCCGCAGCAGCAGCAACATGTCACCGCCTTCGGACAAGGACGCTTTCGCCGCATCGAAATCGAACTGCTCGCTGATGCGCGTCTTGCGGAAGGTCCAGCCCTGCTCCTCGCGCTGGATGATGTCCTCAACGCCATGCCCGGCGGAAAACAGCGCGCGGCCGCGCAGCGATTCGGGCAAGGCGCGCGGGTCCTCGTCATTGCTCGCGTCGCCCAGTTGATACACATTGTCCCGGCCGATCTCAGGCGCAAACTCGGTACAGACAAGCGCATTATAGGCTTCATTGTCAGTCGTCGCGGCCAGCACCTGGAACTGGGCGAGGTCCAGCCGTTCGTCGGTCGCCTCCGACAATATCTCGCCATGATAGGTGGGAATGCCGGCATGACGCGCGGGGGACAGACGCTGCCAGCTATTGTCCGCGATCGTCACCGGCACCTCCAGCTGCCGCAACTGCGTCGCCAATTCCAAGCTGAACGGTGTTGCGCCGACGATCAGCAGGCCGCGCTCGGCCCCGCCCGTCACCTTGAGCAATCGCGCCACCGGGCGGATCGAAAAGCCGTGGAACAGGATCGTCGCTACCACCACCGCAAAGGACAGGGTCACCAGGATCGACCCGTCACTATAGCCCAACCGGTCCAGCCGCAGCGCGAACAGGCCGGAAATGGCAACCGCCACGATACCGCGCGGCGCGATCCACGCCACCAGCAACCGCTCGTTCCAGGGCACCTTGGTAAAGGCCAGGCTGATCAGCACCGTCGCAGGTCGCACCAGGAACATCAGCACCAACAAGAAGGCCAGAAAACGCCATTCGAACTGGCGCAGCGCCTCGAAATCCAGGGAGGCGGACAGGATGACGAACACGCCCGATATGAGCAGGACAGTGACATTTTCTTTGAACGGCTGAATATCGCGCAGCGAATCGAGCCGCATATTGGCCAGCGCCACGCCCATCACCGTAACTGCCAGCAGTCCGGTTTCCTGCTGGATTGCGTTGGACAGGACAAACACGCCAATTACCGCGACCAGCAGAACAGGCGCCTTTAGATATTCAGGCACATGGCCACGCGGGAATGCCCATCCCAAAGCCTTCGCCGCCAGCCAGCCGATCAGGCCCGCAACCACCGCCGCCGCGACGAGCGCAAAGATCACCGAGGCGAGCGAGCCTCCTTCACCTGCGCGCCGCAGATATTCATAGGTCACGACGCCGAGTAGCGCGCCGACCGGATCGTTGACGATCGCTTCCCATTTCAGGATTGCGCGCGGTCGCGCCGCGACATTGGACTGGCGCAACAGTGGCAGGACGACCGTTGGCCCTGTCACCACCAAAATGCCGGCAAACAATATGGCGACCGGCCAGACCAGACCCGCGACATAAAAACAGGCGACCGCGCCCAATATCCATCCGATCGGCGCGCCCAACAATACTAGCCGCGTAACCGCGCCATCGGTTTTGCGCAATTCGCGGAAATTGAGGCTCAATCCCCCTTCGAACAGGATCAGCGCGACGGCCACCGACACCATCGGTTCCAGCAGTTCGCCAAACACATGTTCGGGATTGATGAGATGCAGCACCGGCCCGCTGATGACACCGGCCGCCAGCATCAGCGCGATGGCGGGCCAACCAGTGCGCCAGGCAATCCATTGCGCGCCGATGCCGAAAATTCCGATCAGCGCAATGGATAGGGCCTGGTCATGCATGAGGCAGAGCATAGTCAGAGTGGATCGCCGTCGTCACCCCCGATATTTTCGTTCGAGAAGGGAACCAATTTTTTGCTTTGGATACACGAAAGGGCGGCTTCCTTCCGGAAACCGCCCAATCTTAAGGTAGGTCGTCGATAATTTACTGAGGTGGCTGGGCCGGGTCAGCGGGCTGCATCGGAGCGGTGCCGGGACTTGCCGGGGCAGCGGGCGCGGCCGGAGCCGACGCCTGGATACGTTGTTGAAGCGCCGGATCGGCTGCTGCGGCCTGCCCGATCTGGTTGAACTTTTCGGGCGGAAGACCGGACGACTGCACCACAGCCAACATTTTAGGCTGCTTGTCCGCCGCCGAAATCGTGCTGTCCTGCTGAATTTTCGTGACTTCGACAGCCGCCGCAGCAAATTGCTTGATCTCGGCATCCGTGAAGTTGCTGGCCCCTGCAGCCGGTGCAGGGGTCGCCGCTGGCGCTGCCGGCTCTGCGGGAGCGGCCGGACTCATCTGCGCATAGAGCGGGGTGGCAGCCAGTAAGGCAGCCGAAACAAAGCCAACCTTAGTCAAACGGGATTCAATCAGACCCTTCATCTTCGATCTCCTGCGTCGTGTTACCCAAACAAAATGGGCAGCCCATGCACACGTGGGAAGACCTTATTGGATGAATCGAGCCATCCGATAGACGACTGGCCGGTTCCATTCGCCCGACCCGTTTTTAATCACGGGCTGTCGGCGATCAATAATTGAGTAGGCCGGCGAATTTCTCCGCCGGCCGTCTCTATTCTCACCAGATCTTCACCCGATTTTCGGGCGACAGATAGATTTTCCCATTGGGTGCCGGCTTGAACGCGTCATACCAGGCGTCGAAATTGCGCACGATGTCAGTGCGATATTGCGACGGCGCGTGCGGATCGGTCACCAGCCGCTGGCGCAGATTGGCTTCACGATAATTGCGCCGCCATACCTGTGCCCAGCCAAGGAAGAAGCGCTGATCGCCGGTCATGCCGTCGATCACAGGCGCCTTTTTGCCACCCAGCGAGGCATGATAGGCGTCAAGCGCGACCGCCAGGCCGCCCAGATCGCCAATATTCTCGCCGAGCGTGAACGCGCCCTTCACATGCGCGCCTGGGAACGGTTCATAGGCGTCATATTGTTTGACCAGCTTGTCGGTCAGCGCCTTGAAATTGGCGACATCCTGATCAGTCCACCACTGGTTGAGCTTGCCAGTTTCGTCATATTTCGCGCCCTGATCATCGAAATGATGGCTGAGCTCATGGCCGATGACCGCGCCAATGCCACCATAATTGACAGCCGGGTCCGCCTTGGGATCAAAGAAGGGCGGTTGCAGGATGGCAGCCGGGAAGACGATCTCCACCATGCCGAAATTGGCATAGGCATTGATCTCCATCGGCGTCATGCCCCATTCCCAGCGATAGATGGGCTTGCCGAGCTTGCCGATATTATAGTCGAACTCGAACGCGTTGGACCGCATCGCATTGCCCAGCAGGTCGTCGCGCTTGATCTCAAGCCCGGTATAATCGCGCCATTTGTCGGGATAGCCGATCTTGGGCGTGAAGGCGGCCAACTTCTTGTGCGCACGCGCCTTGGCCGTGTCGCTCATCCAGGGCAGCGCGTCGATGCGGCGGCCCATGGCGGCAAGTATGTTCTTGACGAGGTCGTCCATCGCCGCCTTGGTTTCGGGCGGAAAATATTTGGCGACGTAGATTTTGCCGACTTCCTCGCCCAGCGATTCCTTGAGGAAGGTGACGCCGCGCTTCCAGCGTTCCTCGCGCTCGGGCGTGCCCGACAGGGTGGTGCCATAGAAGGCAAAGTCCGCGTCAGCGACGGTGTCCGGCAGATAATCAGCATAGGCATGCAGGCTGGACAGAAGCAGCCCGTCCTTGAGCACCTGCATCGGCGCCTTGGCGATCAGTGCTGCTTCGCCGGTGATGGCGCTGGGCTGCGCGACCAGCAGGCTCGCGGGCTTAAGATTGTTCGCCGCATAATAGCTCGCGAAATCGAAGCCGGGCGCCGCCTGCTCCAGTTGCGCCAGCGTCATCTTGTTATAGGTCTTGTCGGCGTCGCGACTGTCGATCTGGGTCCAATGGACCTTGGCGATTTCCGTCTCGAACGCCATGAGCGCGGCGGCGCGCGCCTTGGCATCGCTCTGGCCGGCCAGGGTCAGCATCTTTTCCAGATGCGCGACATAGGCGGTGCGGATCGCGGCCATCTTCTCGCTCTGGTCGAGATAATAGTCGCGATCGGGCAGGCCCAGCCCCCCCTGCATCATCGAGAGGATATAGGTTTCGGGGTCCTTGTCATCCTGCCCGACATAGAAGCGGAACGGGCCGCGAATGCCGGCGCGCGCTGCTTTCGCCGCGACCTTGGCATAGGCTGCGCGATCCTTCACCGCCGAGATTTCGGCAAGCCAGGGCTTGATCGGCGCCATGCCCTTCGCCTCGACCGCGGCCTTGTCCATATAGGCGGCATAGGCGTTGCCGATCTTACTGTTGGGATCGGTCTGCGCGCTTTCCAATATGCCCTTGGTCCGCTCGCGCGACAGGTCATCCAGAATATTGAAGGCGCCATAATTGGACTTGTCAGCCGGTATCGGCGTGTTCTTCGCCCAGGTGCCATTGGCATAATCATAGAAATCGTCGCCCGGCTTCACGGACATATCCATGCCGCTTTCGTCAAAGCCATAGCTGCCATAAGTCGGCTTCGCGGTGGTGGACGATGCCGTGGCCGGCGTCGCGGGTTGATCGGCATGGGCCGCAGTCGCGGGCTGATCGGCATGGGCCGCAGTCGCGGCCAGGGCGAGCGCGCTGACGGCGGCCCCCAGAATGAATTTGGTCATCAAAGCGTCCCTTGCTTGGCATAGACTGGGCGCGCCTGTGGCACACCCGGCATGAGCGGGACTTGAACGCCCGTGCAACAGGCTTGTCCATGTCGTTGGTCGAAAATTATGGCAGGTTGATGTGCCGAGCAAAGGCGTGCGCCAGCGCGTCCGGGGTCATTTCGGCCAGCATCGGCAATCGGCCCAGCGCCGGCACCTTGGCCAGCGCGGGAATGATCCGCTCATTTTCGGCATGTTCGTCGCCAATGAAGGCAATGCCTGCGATCGGCACGTCGCGGGCGCGCAACGCCTCGATGCTGAGCAGACTGTGGTTGATGGTGCCAAGCGCGGTGCGCGCGCACAGGATGACCGGTTGGCGCCAATGGGCAAACAGGTCGATCATCAGCATCGTCTCGCTGATCGGCACCATCAGCCCGCCTGCCCCCTCGACCACCAGTGGCCCATCGACGCGCGGCAGTGCCAGCCGGTCGAGCCGGATGTCGACCCCGTCGATCCGTGCGGCCAAATGTGGGGAGGCGGCCGTGGCGAGGCGATAGGCTTCGGGCAAGATGCGCTCGGCAGGCAGGCCGGACAGGGCGGCGACTGTTTCCTTGTCTCCTTCCGGATCGACGCCGGCCTGGATCGGCTTCCAGTAACAGGCGCCCAGCGCGCCGGCCAGCCCAGCGGCGAACACCGTCTTGCCGATGCCGGTATCCGTTCCCGTAACGACAAAAACGGTCATCGCATCTGGCCCCGCAATACATCCCCCAGCGCCAGCACATCGTTGCGACCGACATTGAGGCTAAGCGAAATGCGCAATCGGCTGGTGCCCGCCGGCACCGTGGGCGGGCGAATGCCGCGGACGTCGAATCCGGCTTCCTGCAAGGCGGCCGCCGTCGCCATGGTGCGGGCGTCATCTTCAAGAATGACCGGGATGATCTGGCTGCGGGGGCGCGGCAGGCCGAGCGGCGCGCAAATCGCTTCGGCGGCATCCTGGCGCAGCGTGGAAAGCCGGTCGCGGCGATTGTCCGCCGCCTCGATCCGGTCAAGCGCGGCGGCGGCGGCGACCGCCATCAGTGGCGAAGGCGCGGTCGAATAAATGAAGGGCCGGGCGCGATTGACCAAATAGTCGATCAGGATGCGCGGGCCACAGATCAGTGCGCCCTCAGCCCCCATCGCCTTGCCGCAAGTGTGGAGCGTCACCACATTGTGCAGCCCGTCCAGCCCCGCCGACAGCCCCCGGCCCGATGGGCCGAACACGCCGGTGCCATGCGCTTCATCCAGTAGCAGCATCGCCTCATGCCGGGCGGCGAGCTTGGCCAGGTCGGCCAGCGGCGCCATGTCGCCGTCCATCGAATAAAGCGTTTCCACCGCGATCCACACCCGGCCCTTGCCCCCTTCTGCGCGAAAGGCGGCGATCAGGTCGGCAAAGCTCTGCACATCATTATGGCGCGCGAACACCGCGCTCGCCTTGCTCATGCGGATGCCGTCATGGACGCTGGCATGCACCAGTTCGTCCGCCACGATCAGGTCGCCGCGCTGCGGCAGAGCGGACAGGAGCGTCAGATTGGCCACATAGCCATTGGCCAGGAACAAGGAAGCCTGGGTACGGAAAAAGTCAGCCGCCTTCGCCTCCAGCCCTTCATGTTCGGGCGCATTGCCGCGCAGCAGACGCGATCCGCCCGACCCCAGCGGCACGCCGCGCGCGACCGCATCGGCCACCGCCTGCGCGATCATCGGATCGCCAGCCAGGCCAAGATAATCGTTGGACGCAAAATCGCGCCCGGCGCGGGGTAAAAGCCGGCGCAGGCGCCCGCGCTGTTCCAGCGCGGCAAGCTGGGACCGGAAGGGTTCGGCAGTCATGGCGCGGGCTATAGGCGCGCCCGGAAAGGGGGGCAAGCAAGCCGCTGCGCAGGTGCAGCAAGGGTGCGCGTCCTGCCATAAAAACGTGCCGGCCCCGTCAGTGCAAGGGGCCGGCACATTCAGCAAATACCGGCGATTGCCAGTCAGCCTATCCGATCATCCCCCATGCGCCAGCGCCGCGAGCAACAACAGCGCGACGATGTTGGTAATCTTGATCATCGGGTTGACCGCCGGGCCAGCGGTGTCCTTGTAGGGATCGCCCACCGTGTCGCCGGTCACTGCGGCCAGATGAGCGAAGCTGCCTTTGCCGCCATGATTGCCATCCTCGATATATTTCTTGGCATTGTCCCATGCGCCGCCACCCGACGTCATCGACAAGGCGACAAACAGCCCTGACACGATCACCCCGAGCAACAGCGCGCCCAGCGCGGCAAAGCCATTGGCAATACCCGCCACCGCCGCGATCGCGAAATAGACGACGATCGGGGCCAGCACCGGCAGCAGAGACGGCACGATCATCTCGCGGATGGCGGCGCGTGTGACCAAGTCCACGGTGCGCGCATAGTTGGGCCGCGATTCGCCACGCAATATGCCATGGTCGGTGGCGAACTGGTGGCGCACATCCTTCACCACATGGCCCGCCGCGCGGCCGACGGCGGTCATCCCCATCGCGCCAAACAGATAGGGCATCAATGCGCCCAGCAGCAGCCCGACGATCACATAGGGATTGGACAGGCTGAAATCGACCGGCGCGGTCAGGCCCAGCGCCGAATTATAAAATTTCAGATCCTCGGTATAGGCGCCGAACAGCACCAGCGCGGCAAGCCCGGCGGACCCGATCGCATAGCCCTTCGTCACCGCCTTGGTCGTGTTGCCGACTGCGTCCAGCGCGTCGGTCTTCACCCGCACCGTTTCGTCCATATGGCTCATTTCGGCGATGCCACCGGCATTGTCGGTGACAGGGCCATAGGCGTCGAGCGCAACCACCATACCCGCCAGCGCCAGCATCGCGGTCGCGGCAAAGGCAATGCCGATGAGGCCCGCCGCCTGATAGGCCAGGATGATGCCGACGACGATCACCAGGGTCGGCAGCGCGGTCGCCTCCAGGCTGACCGCCAGCCCCTGAATGACATTGGTGCCATGGCCGGTTTCCGACGCCCTGGCGATGGACCGGACCGGGCGGTAATTGGTGCCGGTATAATATTCGGTGATCCAGACGATCAGCGCGGTGACGCCCAGCCCGACCATCATCGACCAGAACAGCGCCATGCCGCTATAACCGCCCACGCCATCCAGATCGGCGCCGAACACCGTAGTCATATCGCCCAGCACCCAGTTGGTCGCCAGGTAAATAGCCGGAATCGATAGGATGGCGGTGGTCCAGAAGCCCTTGTAGAGCGCGCCCATGATCGACTGGGACCGTCCCAGCCGCACCATATAGGTGCCGATGATCGACGTGATGATGCACAGCCCCCCGACGATGAGCGGCAGGCCCATCAGCTTCATGAGGAAGCCATTGTCCACGCCCGTCACCAGCAGCGCGGTCAGGACCATGGTCGCGCCAACGGTGACGACATAGGTTTCGAACAGGTCGGCCGCCATGCCGGCGCAATCGCCCACATTGTCGCCGACATTGTCCGCGATGACGGCGGGGTTGCGTGGGTCATCCTCGGGAATGCCCGCTTCCACCTTGCCCACCAGGTCCGCGCCGACATCGGCCGCCTTGGTGAAGATGCCGCCGCCCAACCGCGCGAAGATGGAAATGAGCGACGCGCCAAAGGCCAGCGCGACCAGCGAATCAATGACCAACCGGTCGTCGGGCGCATGGCCCGCCGGCCCGGTCAGGAACCAGAAAAAGCCGCTGATCGCCAGCAGCGCCAGGCCCGCCACCAGCATGCCGGTGATCGCACCCGCGCGAAAGGCGACGGTCAGGCCGCTCTGCAAGGACGTACGCGCCGCTTCGGCGGTGCGGACATTGGCGCGCACCGAAATGGTCATGCCGATGAAACCGGCCGCGCCAGACAGGATCGCGCCGATCAGAAATCCGATGGCGGACGTTAGCCCAAGAAACAGCGCGACCAGCACCGCGACAACGATGCCGACAACAGCAATGGTGCTATATTGCCGCCCCAGATAGGCCTTCGCTCCTTCCTGTATCGCGCCGGCGATCGCCTGCATCGTGGCGTCTCCCGGTGACGCGGCCAGCACCTGCCGCGCGGTGAAAAGGCCGTAGAGCACGGCCAACAGGCCGCATCCTATGGCGATAAAGACTATCTCCATGCTTGATCCTCTCCCCCTGTTGTTGCTGTCATCGGCCGCTCCGCAGGGAATGACGGGCGAACGAAGGGCGCAAGGGCGGGCGGCCGGACGAAACGGGTTCGGCGTCGGGCTCCGCGTCAATCAGCATCGGGCGTCACGCATGGCACGTGCCTTCCAACGGGCTGAGGAATAGGCGGCGATCAAGCTACAGGCGCGATGGCGCGCGTCAAGATGGACGGGAAGAAGGGCGCAGGCGAAACTGCCGTATCAGGGTTCAGGCGCAATCGGGTCTTCCCGCACGCTCATCTCACCGGTCGCCATATCGACCTGATGCTTGGTAAAGAGCGCAAAGCCTGCGCCAAAGAGTGGCAGCAACACAAAGATAGCCCGGAAAAGCGCGACCCCACGCCGGCGCAGATGAGCGCGTCGGCAGCTTCAAACGGACCATTAACCTGACTTAGGTCAATGTTCCCATCCTAGCCGTCCAGGCAAAGGCACCGCCGCGCCGTCGATCATCAGCGTCAGGCCTGTGCCGGCCGACACATAGCCGATGGGAATGGCGCGCACGGGAGGCGTAGCGCCACGCGCCAGGGCGAAGAGCAGTTCATAGTCATCGCCCGCTCGTGCGGCCGCAATCTGGACGGCAGTGCTCGCCCCGCGCGCTTTTTCGAGCGCCAGCGACAGCGGGACATGATCGATGGTAATGGCGACATCGCTGGCCTGCGCCATGCGCGCCGCGTCGATCAGCAGACCGTCCGACAGGTCCATCATCGCGGTTGCAAACGGGGCGAGCAATGTCCCTTCGGCCAGACGCGGGCGGGGCCGGCGATAGGCGTCGACCAGCGGTCCGGACGCGGTTGGATCAGAGCGAGCCAATTCAAGGCCAATGCCCGCATCGCCGACCGGCCCTGTTACGAAAAGGCGATCACCAGCCTGCGCGCCGGAGCGACTGGGCGTGGCCCCTGTCGCTTCACCCATGGCAGTAAGGCTGTAACTGCGCGCCGATCCCGCCGGCATCCTGACCGTATCACCCCCCAGCAGCGGCATGGCGTGGCGGTCCAGCGCCTCGTGCAGCCCATCAAGAAAGGCTGCGTCCCATGCCGCATCGCCCGACAGCGCATAATTGAGCATACAGCCCACCGGCCGCGCGCCCTTGGCCGCGAGGTCCGACAGATTGACCGCCGCCAGTTTCCAGCCGATATCGGCGGGCGGATCGGCGGGCAGATAATGCACGCCCTCCACGATCGTGTCGCTGGTGAGGACAAGCCGCGAGTCGCCCACGGCCAATACGGCCACGTCATCGATCAAACCGCGCGCGCCGTCATGAACGATACGACTTCGTAACGTTTTCAGGAATGCATATTCATCGGACATGGCCTCCCATTCTAAGGCATGGGCGCAGACAAGACCATGGCGGAAAGGGCGAGCGGGGGATACGCTGGATGGAGGCTTTCAAACTGTTGGTGGCAGTGTTGTGAAGCGTGACGACAATGACGCCCTTCCCTGTACCAGCCGGACCCTTGCCCCCGGGATGCGTACTCCTGATCATCGATCACCGGCCCGACTCACTCGCAAGGCTGCAAATCCTCGCCACCTCCGGTTGCTTATATTTCGTCGCTGGACGGCGACCGGTGTTATGATGGAGTTGGCGCTGTGTCTTGGTCCTTTCGCCTCGGCGGGCGGCGCGGCGATGGCCTGGAGCGTTGCCCGAAGGAACCCTGCCCCCTGTGGGCTCGCCCAAGGCTGAGGCAAACCGTTGGTCGCAAGCGATGAAACTGATGGACGGCAGCGGCGTTTGTCACGATAATGTCATGTTTCGGGCAGTCGCCCTTTTCTGGAATGTTATCTCTGTGCCGCCTTACGTTTATGCTGTCAGCAATTTCTGGAAGGACCGTCTGGCGGACGGACCGCGTCCGGCCGAATTGCCATCGCTCAACCATCTGCTCGGCAATTTGTCGCTGCCGTTCGACCTCAAACGAACGCAGGCGCAGGCTGCCGCGCTGGCGGGTCGGATCAGGGGCGACGGGCGGCATGTGCTGCTGATCCCCGGCCTGATGGCTTCGGAACGGCGCATGGGATGGCTGCGCGATATTTTGACCGCTGGCGGCTATCAGGCGCATGACTGGGGCATGGGCCGCAATATGGGGCCGCGCCCTGACAGCCTGGAGCAGATCGACCGCCGCGTTGATGCAATCCGCAAGGAAACCGGTGCGCCGGTGACGCTGGTGGGTTGGAGTCTGGGCGGCCTTTACGCGCGGGAATATGCCAAGTTCGCGACGGAAAAGGTCGGCGGCGTGGTGACGATGGGTACGCCTTTTTCAGGGGATCCGCGCGCCAATCATGCCTGGCGACTCTATCAGCTGGTGTCGGGATTCCCTGTCGATCGTCCGCCTTTCCCCTGTACGCGTGAAGACAAGCCGCCTGTTCCCACGGTCGCTTTATGGTCCCGTCGCGACGGGGTGATCCTGCCTGAATGCGCCAGGGGACGCGCAGGGGAACGGGACGCCGCAATTGAGGTCGATTGCACCCATATGGGCTTCGCGGCCTCGCCCGAAGGCATATTGGCCGTCGTCAGGGCACTGGAAACGACGCGCGGCTGAGGCGGCGTGATCGGCGCGAGCCGTAAGCTACTCCATCATTACCCGGCCAGTCGCGTCAATGCCTGATCCCTGCCGATCAGCGGCAATAATTGCGCCATGTCCGGGCCATGGTCGAGGCCCGTGAGGGCGCGGCGCAGCGGCAGGAAGAGCGTCTTGCCCTTGCGGCCGGTTTCGTCTTTGAGCGCACCGGTCAGCGTCCGCCAGATGTCCGCGTCGAAGGGCGCATCGGTCAGGATGCGATGGGCCGTGGCCAGGAAATCTCGATCGCCCTCTTCCACTTCGGGGGCGTCAATCGGTCCGGTGACGATCCGCCACCAGTCGGCCGCCCCCGCCACCGTTTCGAGATTGGGCCGGATCGCGTCCCACGCCGCCGCATCCATGCCGTCCGGAAGGCGATCGGCCACTGCTGCATAGGAAAACTGATGCACGATTTTCTGGTTGAGGGCCGCCAGTTCGCCCTCATCGAAGCGCGCCGGCGCGCGGCCGAAATGCGCGAAGTCGAAACTGTCGATCAGCGGTTGCATGTCTGCAAAGGGCTCGATCGGCTGAGAGGAACCGAGCCGAGCCAGCAGCGCCGCGATCGCGATGGGCTCCAGGCCCATTTCGCGAAAATGGGCGACGCCCAGCGAGCCAAGGCGCTTCGACAGTTTACCTTCGCTGCCAGTCAGCAACGCTTCATGCGCGAAATGCGGTAGCGGCGCGCCTAGCGCTGCAAACATCTGAATCTGGGTCGCGGTGTTGGACACATGGTCCTCGCCGCGCAGGACATGGGTGACTCCCATGTCGATATCGTCGATCACCGACGGCAGCATATAGAGCCAAGACCCATCGGCACGGCGAATCACCGGATCGGACAGGAGTTTCGGGTCAAAACGCTGTTCGCCGCGAATGAGGTCGGTCCAGACGATCGGCTGATCATGGTCCAGCTTGAAACGCCAGTGGGGCGCGCGCCCTTCGGCTTCACTGGCGGCGATCTGCTCAGGCGTCAGCGCCAGCGCAGCGCGATCATAGACCGGCGGCAGGCCACGCCCCAGCAATATCTTGCGACGCAGGTCCAGTTCCTGGCTCGTTTCATAGGCCGGATAGACATGGCCGGAGGCCTTGAGCGCCTCAAACCGGGCCTCATAAAGGGCGAAACGATCGGATTGTTTCTCCACGCCGTCCCAGTGAAGTCCGAGCCATTGCAAATCAGCCCTGATCGCATCGGCATATTCGGCGCGCGAGCGTTCAAGATCGGTGTCGTCGAGGCGCAGCAGGAACGTGCCGCCGGACTTGCGCGCCCACAGCCAGTTGTGGAGCGCGGCGCGGATGTTGCCGACATGGAGGTTGCCGGTGGGCGACGGGGCGAAGCGGGTGATGACGGTCATGGGCTTTCTGCCGCCTTAGATGGTGCGGAACGCATTGGTGATGGGGTAGCGGCGATCGCGGCCGAAATTGCGGATGCCCAGCTTGACACCGGGCGGCGCCTGGCGACGCTTATATTCAGCGACGTAGAGCAGACGCTCGATCCGGGCGACCGTCTCTTTTTCAAAACCGCGCGCGACCAGATCATCGACCGACAATTCCTCCTCGACCAGGCCATAGAGAATGGGGTCGAGAATCTCATAGGGCGGAAGGCTGTCGTCATCACGCTGGTCGGCGCGCAATTCGGCGCTGGGCGGCTTGGTGATGACGCGCTCGGGCATGACGGGGCCTGCCGGTCCCATGCCCGCCCCAAGCGAAGGGACATGGGCGTTGCGCCAGCGGCTAAGGTCGAACACCGTCGTCTTGTAGGCGTCCTTGAGCACCGAATAGCCGCCGGCCATGTCGCCATAGATGGTCGCATAGCCGACCGACATCTCGCTCTTGTTGCCCGTGGTGAGCAGCATGTGCCCGAACTTGTTGGACAGGGCCATGAGGGTCACGCCGCGGATGCGGGACTGGAGATTTTCTTCGGTCAGGTCGGGCGCGCGCCCGTCAAAGACCGGCGCCAGCATGGCATCGAACGCGCCCACTGCCGGCTCGATCGGAATGATATCGTAGCGCACGCCCAGCAAGCGCGCACATGCGACGGCATCGTCCAGACTGTCCTGACTGGTGAAGCGCGAGGGCATCATCACGCACCAGACGCGGTCCGCGCCCAGTGCATCGACCGCGACGGCGGCGGAAAGCGCAGAGTCGATTCCGCCGGACAGGCCCAGCACTATGCCAGGAAAACGGTTGCGGTTCACATAATCGCGCAGCCCCAGCACCATGGCGTTGTAGATATCCGCCGGACGCGGATCGAGTTCATGCCTGTCGCCGGGCAGGCAGACCCATTGACCATCCCACTTCTCCCACTGCGTCAGAACAAGCGCCTCTTCCCAGTCGGGCAGCTGCTGCGCGATGGAAAGATCGGCATTCATGACGAAGGACGCGCCATCGAACACCAGCTCATCCTGTCCGCCCACCCGGTTGAGATAGGCTAGCGGCAGGCCGGTTTCGCGCACCCTCGTGCCGGCGACCGCGTTCAGTCGACGATCGTCCTTGTCGACTTCGAACGGGCTGCCATTGGGGCTGATCAGGATTTCCGCGCCTTCGCTGCGCAGATGTGCGGTGACGAAGGGGAACCAGATATCCTCGCAAATCGGCACGCCGATCTTCACCCCGCGAAAATCGATGGGCGCGGGCAGCGGTCCGGGCGCGAAGAGCCGCTTTTCATCGAACGTGCCGTAATTGGGAAGCTCCCGCTTGGCGCGCACCGTCGTGACGGCACCATTGTCGAGCAGGGCGACGACATTGAAGAGCACACCCTGCGCGGCAACCACCGTGCCCACCAGCATGGCCGGGCCGCCATCGGCGGTTTCCTGCGCCATCCGGTCAAGCTGATAATCGGCCTGCGTGACCAGAGCGGGTTTCAGCACCAGATCCTCGGGCGGATAACCGATCAGCTGCAACTCGGGAAAGACGATCAGGTCAGCCCCCTTCGCCCGCGCGCGCCATTCCAGCATGGCGTCGGCGTTAGCCTTGAGGTCGCCCACGGACTGGGTCATCTGCGCAAGCGCGATCACGAGTTTGTCGGTCATGGCGCGCGCCCTAGTGCATTTTACCCAAAGGCGCAAAAGCGCCTTTCCACCACAGGCTCCCCCCGCTAAAGGGGCCGCGTCTCGCGCAGCGTCATCATTTCGTCACGTCATCTAAAGTCTGGGGGTTTTGGCCATGAAGCTCATGACCGGCAATTCCAACAAGCCGCTTGCGGCCGCCATCGCCGATTATATCGAAATCCCCCTGACCGACGCCAGCGTTCGCCGCTTCGCCGATGAAGAGGTTTTCGTCGAAATCCACGAGAATGTGCGCGGCGAGGACGTGTTCGTCATCCAGTCGACCGCCTATCCGACCAACGACAATCTGATGGAATTGCTGATCATGATCGATGCGCTGAAACGCGCGTCGGCCAAGCGCATCACGGCGGTCGTGCCCTATTTCGGCTATGCCCGGCAGGATCGCAAACCCGGTCCCCGCACCCCGATAAGCGCCAAGCTGGTCGCCAACCTCATCACCACGGCGGGCGCCAATCGTGTTCTGTCGGTCGATCTGCACGCCGGGCAGATCCAGGGCTTTTTCGACATTCCGACCGACAATCTGTTCGGCGCGCCGGTCATGTCGGCCGACATCCAGGCCCGGTTCGCTGACCGCAATATCACCGTCGTGTCGCCGGACGTCGGCGGCGTGGTGCGCGCCCGGGCGCTGGCCAAGCGACTGGACAATGCCCCGCTCGCCATCGTCGACAAGCGGCGCGAGCGCGCGGGCGAGTCGGAAGTCATGAACATCATCGGCGACGTGAAGGGCCGGTTCTGCATCCTGATCGACGATATCGTCGATTCGGCCGGCACGCTGTGCAATGCGGCCGCGGCGTTGAAGGCCGAAGGGGCAGAAGATGTCATCGCCTATGTCAGCCACGGCGTATTGTCGGGCGGCGCAGTCGCGCGGGTCGAGGCGTCGGAGTTGCTGGAACTGGTCATTACCGATTCGATCCAGGGCACGGACGCGGTGAACACCGCAACGCATATCCGCCACCTGCCCATCGCGCCGCTGCTGGGCGAAGCCATCAAGCGCATCGCCGACGAAAGTTCGGTTTCCAGCCTGTTCGACTGAAAGGCGAATAGGCGGGCGGTCGATCCGGGGGATCGATCGACCGGACTCTTCGGTCTGCAGCCTGTTCGACGGAGGCCGTGCCGCGCGGCGGCTCAGTGCGTCGGGAACAGGATGATCGGCAGGGCAAAAACCAGTGCCAGGCCGGCGATGATTCGTTGGCCGCGCGAAACGCCGATCGGCAATTCCCGCCAGACGATCGGGCAGGCCAGCAGCGCGAAGATGATCAGCAGGTTGGAAATCGTCACCGATCCGCCGATCGGCAGATCCTGGCGCAGCGCCAGCCCCGCGAACAAGCAGGTGAAGCTCAATATCCAGCCAATCAGCGCCATGCAGTCCCCCTAGGCCATGCACTTCCTTGCAGACCCCGAGGATAGGACGGCGGGGTTTCGATAAACTTAATCGCCGCCACCCTGAAGCGGCGCCCAGGGATCGAAACTACCAAAGCTCCAGACATTGCCTTCGGGGTCGAGGGCTGTGTAGCCGCGCCCGGGATAGCCAGGATTGTCATGCGGTTCATCGACCACGACCGCGCCCTCATTGCGGGCGTGCAGGCAATGGGTATCGACATCCTCCACGACCATGTAGACACAAGCGGTGGTGCCGCCCAGATCGCGAACGGTGGACCAGGTGTAGAGCGATTCGCTCTCCCCATCCCTGACACTGCCCAGCATCAGCATCCCTTCGCCCAATGTCAGTTGCGCATGATGAATGATGCTGTTGTCCAGATCATCGGCGTAGATGACGTGACGTTCAAACCCGAAGGCATCGCACAAAAAGGCGATAGCGGCGGGCGCATCGGCATAGCGCAGGCATGGAATGACGGGGGAACCGGGCATTGTCCTCTCCTTGCGATCGTCGCAGGAGGGTAGCGCAAAGCGGGATCAACAGCTAGGCATGCCGCCATGACGACCCGCGACGACCTGGCTCTCGCCAACCGCCTTGCCGATGCCGCCGGAGAAGCGATTCGTCCCTTCTTCCGCGCCCGCTATGACATGGAAATCAAGGCGGACAAGTCGCCGGTGACGGAGGCCGACCGCGCCGCCGAGGCCGCGATCCGCGCGATATTGGAGCGGGAACGCCCCGATGACGGCATCATCGGCGAGGAACATGGATCGGTTCGCACCGATGCCGAGCGGGTCTGGATCCTCGATCCGATCGACGGCACGCGCAGCTTCATTGCGGGGCGGCCGATATTCGGCACGCTCATCGCGCTGACCCAAAGCGGCTGGCCGACGATCGGCATCATCGACCAGCCGATCGCACGCGAACGCTGGGCAGGGATGAGCGGACAGTCCACCACCTTCAACGGAAAGCCCGTTCGCACACGGGCCTGCCGCGGCCTGGAGGGCGCAGGGATCGCGACCACAAGCCCGCACCTGTTCGCCGACGGCGACGTTCCGCATTATATGGCGCTGGTCGCGGCGGTGTCGGGCGGCGCGCCACGGCAAGGGCCGGTCTATGGCGGGGATTGCTATAATTACGGCCTGCTTGCGTCCGGCTTTCTGGACATCGTCATCGAATCGGGCCTGCAAAGCTATGACTTTGCGGCGCTGGTCCCGGTGGTCGAAGGGGCTGGCGGGGTGATGTGCGACTGGAATGGCGATCCGCTGACCTCGACAAGCGAAGGGCATGTTCTGGCGCTGGGTGATCCGGCCCGACTGGAGGATGTGCTGGAGGCCATTCATGGCGCAGGCGATGGCCATCATCACGATCACGGCTGACGTGCGGTTGCCGCATCGGGCGCGGGCTGGCAGATCGTAGGGATGACACGCATCGGCCTGCTGGGCGGCTCTTTCAATCCGGCGCATGGCGGGCACAGGGCTATTTCGCTCTTTGCGCGAGACGCGCTTGATCTGGACGAAATATGGTGGCTGGTATCGCCGGGCAATCCTCTGAAACCCACCAAGGGCATGGCTCCGCTGCCCGCGCGCCTCGCCCATGCGCGCAAGGTCGCGCGCCGCGCGCCGATCCGCGCCACCGCCATCGAGCGGCAATTGCGCACCCGCTACACCATCGACACGCTACGTGCCCTGCGTTCGCGCTATCCGCGCCGCGATTTCATCTGGCTGATGGGCGCCGACAATCTGGCGCAGTTCAGCCAGTGGAAAAACTGGCGCGGCATCGCCCATTTAATGCCCATTGCGGTGATCGCCCGGCCGGGCTATGATGCCGTTGCCCATGGCTCTGAGGCCATGAGCTGGCTGCGGCGCTTCGTCCGGCCCGCGCGCCAGAGTGCAGACTGGACGAATTGGAGAGTGCCGGCGCTCGTGCTATTGCGCTTCCGCCCTGATCCAAGATCGGCAACCCTGCTGCGGCAGGCGGACCCCCTCTGGCATCGCGAATATGAAGCAACGCGTGTGCGCGACCCGCTCACGCGCCGGTATGTCGTATGAAGCATTTCGAGGAGAACCGCCGCAGGCGGGCGTCCGGCTCGGAAATGCGTTCACTGAAGATTGGAGTATAATTGACCAACGCCGCCCCTGCCAACGATACGGCCTCCAGCGCCGAATCCGTGGCCGCCCTGCACGCCCTTGTCATGCAGTCGCTCGACGACGACCAGGCGCAGGAAACCATCTCCATTCCCCTTGAAGGCAAAAGCAGCATCGCCGATCACATGGTGATCGCGAGTGGCCGTTCGTCGCGTCAGGTAGCGGCGATGGCCCAGCACCTTGCCGAAAAGATCAAGAAGGAAACCGGCCGCTCGGCACGCGTCGAAGGTCTGCCGGTCGCCGACTGGGTATTGATCGACGCGGGCGATGTCATCGTGCATCTGTTCCGACCCGAAGTGCGCAGCTTCTACAATCTGGAACGGATGTGGGGCTTTGTCGACGCGCCGGTCGCGGGCAACGCCTGAGACTTCGACTCTTCGACAGCGACGCGATGATCGGCTAGGAGACGCCGATGCTTCTCCACATCATTGCGCGCGGCAAGATCGGGCGATCGCCCGAAGCCGAGCTTGTCGACCGCTATCTCAGGCGGTTGACAATGCCTTATCGAGTTACAGAAATGCCTGACCGGGGCGGCAAGCTGCCGCCCGTCGCTGCCGGCACAGTGACGGTCATGCTCGATGAAAAGGGCAGGCAACTTGGTTCCATGGATTTTGCCCGCCGGATCGAAGGCTGGCGAGATGCTGGCACGCGCGAATGCCGGTTCCTGATCGGCGCGGCGGATGGGTTCGACGACGCAGAACGCGCCAATGCCGACCTGCTGATCGCATTCGGCGCCATGACCTGGCCGCACATGATGGCACGGGCCATGCTGGCCGAACAGCTCTGGCGCGCCTCCTCCATATTGGCCGGTCATCCCTATCACCGCGAAGGCTGACGGGTCGACAGATGCCGCCATCTTGCCTAGTCACCGCAGGACAAGGGCGGGATATCGGGTGACGCGAAATCTTCTCATCGCTGGCGGCGTCGCGGCCCTGATTGCGTTTGCAAGCGCACGCCTCGTCGCCGCCGATGGCGATGCGCTGGTACTTCCTGGCACGGCGGGCACCAGCCTGACGCAGGAACAGCAGGCGCTTAAGGATGCCCGTCGTCAATCCGACGAGGCGCGCGACCGCGCCGCGCGACTGGCGCAGCAGGCAAGCGCCGCGCGGGACGCGGCGGAACAGGCGAGACGCCGCGCCGCAGCCGTGGCCGCTCGAATCCAGCAGGCCGAAGCCGATATCCAGGCCGCGCAGGCCCGCATCGCCATCATCGCACGGTTGCAACGCGCACAGGCAAAGCGCCTGGCGGCGCGGCAGGAGCCCGTGGTTCGACTGACCGCCGCGCTACAGATGATGGCGCGACGGCCGCTGGCGCTAGCGCTGGTGCAACCGGGCAGCATCAGCGACGCGGTGCATCTGCGCGCTGTTCTGGGACAGATCCTGCCGGTGATCGAGCAACGCACGGCCGGCCTGCGGGCGGAACTGGCGCGCAGCCGTGCCTTGCGCGCGACCGCTCAGCAAGCGTCCGATGCGCTGGCCCAGGCGCAGCAGGATCGCAGGGCGCAGCGGGCGGAGCTGGCCGGGCTGGAAACGCAAAAGCGCCTCGCCGCGCGCGATTATCGCGCCAATGCGGGCATGGAAAGCGAGCGGGCGCTGGCGCTGGGAGAGCGCGCGCGCGACATCGTCGACCTGATGGATCGGCTGGAGGCGGCGGGGGACCTGCGCGAACGGCTTACCGCACTGTCGGGACCGCTGCCCCGTCCCGCCCGGCCGGACAAAGCCGGGGCCGCGCCGCCGGAACGAGACGCGATGGCGAGCGGTCCGCCGCCCTATCGCCTGCCGGTCGTCGGTCAGCTGGTCACAGGCCTGGGCGAGGTCAATGATAGCGGCGTGCGCGCGAGGGGCCTGACGCTGGCCGTCCAGCCCAGCGCGCAGGCGATCGCACCAACGGCCGGCCGCGTCGCCTTTGCCGGTCCCTATCGCGACTATGGCCAGATTCTCATCATCGACCATGGCGGCGGCTGGACAACATTGATCACCGGATTGCATCGCCTGTCCGTGCGCGTGGGCGATGATGTCCGCCAGGGGGATCCCGTGGGTGTCACGGACAACCGCCGCAGCGACATCATCGTCGAACTACGCCGCAATGGCCGGCCGGTGGATATCGTGCCGCTCATTGGACCGGTTTGATTGTTGCCAGGCGCTTTTACCGTTGAGCCGCGGTTTTTTTGCTCATAGCGTGCATGCAAGGGGGACGGCGTGCCGTCTTCCATTGTCTTTTCAAAAATATAATGAGGCGAATTTATGAGTGCCATGACAGGCGCAACTTGGGCAATCGGCCAACATGGCGCGCAGGGGCCGGATCAACTTGGCAAGGTATGGATCGCTCAACCGCTGCCGGTGGGCGATGATCGGCTGGTGTTTTCAGGCCATGTCGGGAATGCGGGTGACGGCGTGTCCGTGTCGATCCGACATGGGGCCGACATCCTGGCGATCGGGACCGCCAACCCCGGTTTTGTGATTGACGTGCCTGCACGCAAGGGCGTCTATCACATTGAGATGCCAGTCCGGCAGGAACAGGGGCAGGACGTCGTTTGCCGCTGGGAGGTCGTGGATCAGGAACGCCAAGACATGGCGCTGGTGGGCATGGTGCAGCGCGGCGTGCCAGCGCCCAGCGCCGCATCGGGCGGTGCTCAGGCCCTCCTTGGGCGCATGGGACAGTTGTTCCTGATCGGCGATACCAACGACAGTGTCGGCCAGTTCACGCGGTCGGGGTCGCTCAGCGAGGCCAGTGCCAGCGAATGGACCAATATTTTCAGCAGGATGCCTGAATGGCAGGAGCGTTTCGGATTAGAAAAAATCATGCTGATGGTCGCGCCGGCCAAGGAAGAGGTTCTGCGCGACTATTATCCGTTCCGCAGAGCATTCAACACGGCCTTCGATAACTTCAGGAAACGTTTTGCCGAACAGCCATTGCTCATACCCATATGGGAGCTCTGGAATCGCAGACACCTCACCTACGGGGCGACCGACACGCACTGGACCGACTATGGCGCCACCATCGCCGGGCAGACATTGCTGAAGCGCTGGGATTTGCCGGGCGATGCTTTGCCTCAGGAGTTTGCTGTCAGGCAGAAAATCGGCGATCTGGGCAGCAAACTTACGCCGCCTACATCCAATTTCGAACTCGTCTTCCGCGAGAAGCTTTCCGAGAGGCTCGTCTTCGATAATGAAATCAACAATCACGGCAACATCCGCGTCTACCGCAACGGATCCGCGCCGATCGCCGGCAAGCTGCTCATATTTGGTGACAGCTTTGGCACGAATCTGACGGAAGCCCTGTCTTACGGCTTTCAGGAAGTCGTATATGCCTATCAGCCCGCCGGGGTTGACACCAATCTCGTCCGGCTCGTGAAGCCCACACATCTTTTGTTGCAGATCACGCAGCGCTTCGTTCATGGCGCTCCAGCGACCGACCATTCGATCTTCGAATCCGGCCGCAAGAAACTCGCGACGATGACCGAGCAGGAGCGGGACCAGACCAAGGCCCGTCTCAAGACCGCGCCTGCCGAGTTCCAGCCGCTCGTGACGCCGCTGTTCGATTGAAAGCCAGCGCGTGGGGCGGAGACAGCGTTCACCCCGCGCTCATCGCCGCTGGATGACATTGGTCGAAGCGTGCTTTTGCGTTGGCCGATCAATCGGCCTATGATCGGATCAGATGCGGACTCCTAGGACAGCCATGAAGACATCCTTCCTCCAGGGCGCGATTGCGCTCGGGGCGCTTGCGCTCATCCCCGCCACCACCGCCGCGCTCGCGGATGGGGAGGCGTCAAGCTACAAGGCGCTCGACGAATTCATGGACGTGTTCCAGAAAGTCCGCACCGACTATGTCGAGAAAGTCGACGATGAAAAGCTGATCAAGGGCGCGATCGACGGTATGCTCGCCAGCCTCGATCCGCATTCCAGCTTCTTGGACGCGCGCGATTTCCAGAATCTGCGGACCCAGACCGAGGGCAGCTATGGCGGCCTTGGCCTGTCGGTCACGCAGGAAGACGGCGCGGTCAAGGTGATTGCGCCGACACAGGATACGCCTGCCTGGCGCGCGGGGATCAAGGCTGGCGACTATATCACCCATATCGACGGCCAGCTGATCTATGGCGGCACGCTGGACGAAGCGGTGGAAAAGATGCGCGGCGCGCCGGGCACGAGCCTGAAACTGACGCTGGTGCGTCCGGGCCGGGACAAGCCGATCGACTTGACCCTGACGCGCGAGATCATCCAGCTAAAGCCGGTCAAGTGGGAGGTGAAGAAGGACATTGGCGTCATTACCATCGTCAGCTTCTCCGCCAACACCGGCGCGGACGTCCGTCAGGCGATCCGCAGCATCGACAAGAGCCTGGGTCACAAGCCCACCGGCTATGTGCTGGACCTGCGGTCCAATCCCGGCGGGCTGCTGGATGAAGCGGTGACGGTCAGCGATACCTTCCTGGAGCGCGGCGAGATCGTGTCGCAGCGCGGCCGGCAGAAGGGCGATGTCGAACGCTATTACGCGAAGCCGGGCGACGACGCGAAGGGGTTGCCAGTGATCGTGCTGGTCGACGCGGGTTCGGCGTCGGCATCGGAAATCGTCGCGGGTGCCCTGCAGGACCAGCATCGCGCGCTGGTGATGGGCGAGCGCAGCTTCGGCAAGGGCAGTGTGCAGACGATGCTGCCGCTGAGCAACACGACCGCGCTCAAGCTGACGACGGCGCGTTATTATACGCCGTCGGGCCGCAGCGTGCAGGAAGGCGGCATTCAGCCTGACATCCGTGTGCCCCAGCTGTCCGATCCCGATTACAAGAACCGGCCCAAATTCCGCGAGAGCGACCTGCGCCGTCACCTGATCAACGAGATCAAGACCGATGATGCTGCGCTGGAGGAGGATGTGAAAGACGATCCGCGCTTCGCCATGTCGGCCGACGAGCTGAAAAAGCAGGGTATCGAGGATTTCCAGATGGACTATGCGCTCAAAACCATTGCGCGGCTGGCAAAAGCGCCGAGCGCAGTGGTGGCGCAGGCCGCTGCGCGCAAGCCTGGCGCGAAATAGCTCAGATGCGGCCGGGCAAGTTCAGCATGACGAAAGGGCGGGAAGGCTTTAAGCGAGGGGCATGAAGAGCCTGTCCCTTGCCCGCGCGCTTGCGCTGATCGCCCCTTTGATCATGCTCGCAGGCGCTTATGGCTTTCAATATCTGGGCGGGCTGCATCCCTGTGAAATGTGCTGGTGGCAGCGCTATGCCCATTTCGCCGCGGTTCCGCTGGCCCTGATCGCCTATGGCGTGCGGGCGCGCGCCTGCGTCAGCGCGCTGTTTGTCGGACTGGCCGGACTGGCGGTCGGCATCAGCGGCCTTATCGGATTGTTTCACGCCGGGGTCGAATATGGCTGGTGGGAAGGACTGACCACCTGTTCGACCATGCCGGCAGCGGGTAATGCCGCAGACCTGCTCAGCCAGATCATGGCCAGCCCCATCACGCGCTGCGATGTGGCGCCCTGGAGCCTGATGGGCATATCCATGGCGGGCTATAACGGCCTCTTGTCGAGCGCGGCGGCGCTTGCCATCTTGGCTTTGCTGCTGAAAGCGAGGAAGCCATGAGCATCAGCCCCGATTATCCGCGACCCACCAAGCGCCTGTCCGACCGGGATCGCGCGGCGATGTTGCGTGTCGATCAGGCCGGCGAATTTGGCGCGACCCGCATCTATGCCGGACAACTGGCGGTGATGGGTGATCGTCATCCCCATGGCCGGGTCATCGCTGGCATGGCAAGCCAGGAGGAGCGGCATCGCCAGGTGTTCGACGCGATGATCGTGCGGCGCGGGGTGCGGCCGACGGCCTTGAGCCCATTCTGGAATATGGCAGGATATGCGCTGGGTGCCGTGACCGCCGCGCTGGGGCCGAGGGCCGCGATGGCGTGCACGGCCGCAGTCGAAACCGAGATTGACCTTCATTATTCCGAACAGCTGGAAAAGATCGGCAACGACGATCCGGAACTCTCCACCGCCATTGCGGATTTTCAGGCGGAGGAGGTGGAGCATCGTGATGCCGCGATCGCCCATGGCGCCGAGCAGGCGCCGGCCTATCCCATTTTGTCGGGCGCCATTCGCTTGGGCTGTCGCGCCGCCATCGCCCTGTCCAAGCGTATCTGACGCCGTGGCGCGTCTGCAAGAGGATCGACCGATGAAGAACAAGCTGATGATCGTCGCCATCGCGCTGGCCGGAGCCGTGACGCCCGCGCTGGCGCAGCAGCCGGCTGCCGAAACGGGGACGGCCGGGTCGGAGAAGGTGAACATCGTCATCGTCTATGGCGATGATTCTTGTCCGCAAAGCCAAGGCAATGACATCGTCGTGTGCGCGCGCAAGGGCGAGGAGGAACGCTATCGCATTCCCGAACCGCTGCGCGGTGATCCCAACAAGCCCAGCAACCAGGCTTGGGGCGAACGCGTAAGGTCGATGGAATATGTGGGCCGGTCGGGCACCGAAAGCTGCTCGCCTTCGGGCGCGGGCGGTGCAACCGGCTGTTTCGCGCAGTTGGCACGCCTGGCCAAGGCGGAGCGGCAGCAGGCCGACAACGCCAGCTGGAAGGATCTGGTCGCGGCCGAGCGGGAAAAGCGGCTGTCGACGATCGACGCCGACAGCGAAGCTATCGAGGCGCGGGTGAAGGCCGAGGAGGCCGCCGAAGCCAAAGCGCAGCAGCAGCCCGCGCCCGAGGATACGACGTCGCCGCCGCAGCGATGATGCAGGATGGTGACGGATCGGGCGGCGGGGCGTCGTCCTGATCCGGGCCAGCGATGCGCTGGTGCCATGCTGGGGTGGACGTTCACAGGGGATGAAAGAAGGATATATGCCATGCGCTACGGCGCCATTCCCCTGATCGGCTTGATGCTGATCCCCCTCCTCCCCGTCGCCGCCCTCGCGCAGCCGGAGCCACCGCCCGAGCGGATCATCAACCTGCTGGTCTATGGCGACGATCCGTGCCCGCAGAGTCAGGGCGATGAAATTGTCGTGTGCGCAAGGCGGCCCGAGGCGGAGCGGTATCGCATTCCCAAGAAATTGCGCGAGAAGCCCGCGCCGTCCGGCGGACCGGGCTGGGGCAGCCAGGTAGCGACGATGGAACAGGTCCAGCGGTCCACCCTGCCCAACAGCTGTTCGGTCAACGGCAGCAACGGCTTTACCGGATGCACTGCCAGGATGCTGGAGCAATGGTTTGCCGAGCGCCGCATGAACCAAAGCGCCGGCATCCCCTAAAGCAGTGGGGCGGCCGGTTCGCGGTCGGCACCGTCTTCTCCTTCAGCGACTGGCGCGTCGCGCTCCGTCGCCTGGCGCGCCCACATGGTGGCGTAGAGCCCGTCGGCGCGCACGAGGTCGGCATGGGCGCCGCGTTCGACGATGCGCCCCTGATCCAGCACGATGATTTCGTCGGCATCGACCACGGTGGAGAGGCGATGGGCGACGACCAGGGTCGTGCGCTTGCGGCTGATGTCGCGCAGCACGGTCTGGATTTCGGTTTCGGTGCGGCTGTCGAGCGCACTGGTCGCTTCGTCGAGCACCAGCACCGGCGGGTCCTTGAGCAGGGTGCGCGCGATCGCGACCCGCTGTTTTTCCCCGCCCGACAGCTTGAGGCCGCGTTCGCCCACCCGGGTGTCATAGCCTTGGGGCATGCCAAGGATGAAGTCGTGGATCTGCGCCGCGCGGGCAGCCGCCTCGATCTCCGCTTGGCTCGCGCCTTCGCGGCCATAGGCGATATTATAGCCGATCGTGTCGTTGAAGAGGACCATGTCCTGCGGCACGATGCCGATGGCGGCGCGCAGCGATTGCTGGGTCACGGCCGCTATGTCCTGCCCGTCGATCGTCACCGATCCCGACTGGATGTCGTAGAAGCGGAAGAGGATGCGGGCGATGGTGGACTTGCCCGCGCCGGATGGGCCAACGATCGCCAGAGTGCGGCCGGCGGGCACGGTGAAGCTGATGCCGTGCAATATTTCGCGCTGGGGATCATAGCCAAAGCGCACCTGATCGAACTGGACCGCCCCCCCGGTCACGGCGAGCGCGGGCGCGCCGGGGCGGTCGGCAACTTCGGTCGGCGTGTCGATCAGCGCATACATCGCCTCCATGTCGATGAGGCCCTGGCGGATGGTGCGATAGACCATGCCGAGCAGGTCGAGCGGACGGAAAAGCTGGGCCAGCAGCGTGTTGACAAGCACCACGTCGCCTGTGGTGAAGCGCCCGGTGCTCCAGCCCCACACGGTATAGGCCATGGCGCCGGCCATCATCAGGTTGGTGATGAGCGACTGGCCGACATTGAGCCAGGCGAGGCTGTTTTCGCTCTTGATCGCAGCGCGCGCATAGTTGCGCATGGCGCTGCCGTAACGATCCGCCTCGCGCTGTTCGGCGCCGAAATATTTGACGGTTTCGAAATTGAGCAGGCTGTCGACGGCATGGGCGACAGCGCTGGTGTCCATGTCCACCATGTCGCGGCGCAGTTGGTTGCGCCATTCGGTGACGGTGCGGGTGAACCAGATATAGGCCGCGACCATCGCCAGCGTTGCGGCGACCAGGCCGGGACCGAATTTCACGAGAAAGATGACGCAGACCGCCAGCAGTTCGATCACGGTCGGGGCGATGTTGAACAGCAGGAAATAGAGCATCGTGTCGATGCTCTTGGTCCCGCGCTCGACGATCTTCGTGACCGCGCCGGTGCGCCGGTCGAGATGGAAGCGCAGCGACAGACGGTGCAGATGGACGAAGACGTCGTCGGACAGACGCCGGCCCGCTTCCTGCCCCACCCCTTCGAACACGGCGTTGCGCAAATTGTCGAACAGCACGCCGGCAAAGCGCGCGCCGGCATAGGCGACCACCAGAGCGAGGGCGAGGCCGACCGCCGGCTCCAGCCCCGGCGCCATCCGGTCGATCGCGCCTTTGTAGGCGAAGGGCATGATCAAGGTCACAGCCTTGGCCAGACCCACCAGAACCATCGCAACGACGACGCGGCGGCGCAGCGCCGGAGCGTCGGCCGGCCAGAGATAGGGCAGGAAACGGCGGAACGTCGCCCATACGGGCGGGAGCGGCACTGTGACAGGATTTTCGGGAGGCATCCCATGCTATTTAAGCAATCCGGCGCGGCAATCCAGTGCCCGCGCCGACCGCCGCCGCCGTCGCGCCGTCGCAAAGTTCGATATCCCCCCTTTAACTTTGCCGCGCGCATGGGCATGTTGACCCAATGCAACGCGACGCAGGAGGCAGGACGGCGCATGTTCGAGGCTTTGTGGAAACGGATTTTCGGGACCAGAGCAGCGAAAGCGGAGCCGCAACGGCCCGCCCCCACGGAGGAGGCGCCCTATGATCCCGTGACGGCGCTGCGCGACCAGATGCGGCGCGACGTGCTGGGCGGCTATTTCGACGATGACGCCATTTTGACCAATGCCCACGACCTGTTCGAGGAAGAACTGCCCCGCCCGACGCTGCGGCGCGAAGCGTCGGCGGCGCTGCGCGAGGCGTTGGCCGAGCATCGCGCCGCCGAGCAGGGCTGGACGCAAATGACCGATTGCGACCGGCTGGAGCTGGCCTTTGCCGCATTGGAGGCCGAGGGCATCATCGCGCGGCAGAATTTCACTTGCTGCGCCAATTGCGGCGCAAGTGAAATATGGGAAGAGATAGAGGCGGCGCAGGCCGAGGATATCGCGGTCCAAGGCTATGCCTTTTTCCATATGCAGGACACCGAGGCGGCGGTCGAAGGCCATGGCCTCTATATGAGCTATGGCGCGTGCGAGCAGGGCGAGGCAGCGCAGATTGCGGTCGGCTATCGCATCGTCGCGCAGCTGGAGGCCCATGGCCTGGAAACCCGGTGGGACGGCAGCTGGAGCCAGCGGATCGGCGTGCCGATGAATTGGCAGAAGCGCCGCAGCGCGGTGCTGCTGGAGGAATGATCCGGCGCGCCGGCCCCGCCTGTCAAAGTTCATTCGATATGCGGTTTTTTGGCCCGAAGCGACCATAAGGCGACCGCGAAGCGACACCGAAGCGACAGGTGGGCGACAGGTAAAACTGGCCGGACTCGCGGGGTGGAGCGGGCCATTGCCGTCAGCGCGTGCCCGTGTCGATGGCCGCGCGGGCGGCAGTCCAGACCAGCGGGTCCGCAGTCAATCCGGCATGCATGACCAACGCCTCTTCCCACTGCCGGTCGAAGGCGGTGCCGGCGAGCCGGTGCCGCAGGCGATGCGCGCTGGAACGCGACATGCCGACCGTGCGCGCCGCGCGGGCGACGCTGCCGCTTTCCATCAGGGCGGCGAGAAACTGGCACTGGCGCGCGGGCGTCCAATAGGCGCGGCGGTGGCGCGCGGACGCGCGCGAGCGGTCAGGCATCTGGTCCATGGGCAAGGATGAACCAAAATCGGCCAATGTAGGAAAGCGATTTTCCGCAGCGTTGCTGGTTAGACCGCCCAGCGCAACTCTGGCCGCGTCAGACGACCGGGGTCGGCAGCGGATCGCCCGCGAACCACGCATCGAGATTGGCGACGACCAGATCCGCCATCGCCCCGCGCGTATGCACGGTCGCGCTGCCCTGATGCGGTTGCAGCACGACCTGGTCCATCGCCAGCAGCGCGGGCGGCACATGGGGTTCGTGCGCGAACACGTCCAGCCCGGCGCCAGCGATGCGCCCGTCCGCCAGCGCGGCGACCAGCGCGTCTTCGTCGATCACGCTGCCCCGGCTGATATTGACGATGACGCCCTGTGGCCCGAGCGCGTCCAGCATAGCGGCGTCGACAAGGCCGGCGGCTTCCGGCCCGCCGGACGTGGCGACGATCAGCATGTCGCTTTGCCGCGCGAAATCGATCGCATCGGCGACATAGCGATAGGGCGCGTCCTTCGCCTCGCTGCGATTATGATAGAGGATTTCGCCCGCCTGCCGTTCCAGCCGCCAGGCAATGGCGCGGCCGATGCGGCCCAGGCCCAATATGCCGATGCGTGATCCGGTGACGCGCGCGGACAAGGGCGGCTTTTTACCCCGCGCCCAGTCGCCCGCCCGCACCAGCCGGTCATTGGCGGGGATATTGCGCACGGTGGCATAGAGCAGGCCGACGGCGAGGTCGGCGACATCGTCGGTCAGCACATCGGGCGTGTTGGTGACGCGAATGCCCTTCACGCGCGCATGATCGACATCGACCTTGTCATAGCCCACCGAAAAAAGCGCGACGATTTCAAGCGCGGGCAGCGCGTCCATGATGGCGGCGGGCGCGCCCACGGAGCCGAAGCTGACCAGTGCGCGGGCGTCCCGCACCTTGGCCGGCAGGGCGTCGAGATCGGCATCAGCCGCCACCGCATGGACCGTGAAACGGGCTTCGAGCTGCTGCATCAAATAGGGATAGAGCGGGCCGTAGGCGACGATGCCGGGGCGTTGGGTGTCTGTCATGGTCATCCATCTAGGCAGTGTCGCGCCGCCATGCCAGATTGACAGGCCTTCGCGCCAGTCCTAGCGCGGGCCGACCATGGCCAGCCTTCCCCGATCCGATGACAGCCGTTTCGGCCTGCGCCGGCAGGTTCGCCTGGCAGGCCCGATCGCCCTTTCGAGCGGCGCCAGCCTTGGCCCGGTCGACATCGCCTATGAAACCTATGGCGCGATGAATGCCGACAAGTCGAACGTCATCCTGATCTGCCATGCGCTGACCGGCGACCAATATGTCGCGTCCGATCATCCTGTGACCGGCAAGCCGGGCTGGTGGTGGCGGCTGGTGGGGCAAGGCAAGCCCGTGGATCCGGCGCGCCATTTCATCATCTGTTCCAATGTCATCGGCAGCTGCATGGGATCGTCCGGCCCGGCGAGCGTCGATCCAGCGACCGGCGAACCCCATGCCATGCGTTTCCCGGTGCTGACCATCGCCGACATGGTGCGCGCACAGGCGGCGTTGCTGGATCATCTGGGGGTCGAGCGGCTGAGCGCGGTGATCGGCGGGTCGATGGGCGGCATGCAGGCGCTGACATGGCCCACCCTGTTCCCCGACCGGGTCGAAAGCTGCGTCGTCATTGCATCGACCGCGCGGCACAGCGCGCAGAATATCGCCTTCCACGAAGTCGGGCGGCAGGCGATCATGGCCGATCCCAACTGGCGCGGCGGCGATTATTATGCCGACGGGATGGTGCCGAGCGCGGGCCTGGCCGTGGCGCGGATGGCGGCGCACATCACCTATCTGTCCGAAGCGGGCCTCACCGAAAAATTCGGGCGGCGATTGCAGGGGCGTGACGCCAAGACGTTTGGGTTCGACGCGGATTTCCAGGTGGAATCCTATTTGCGCCATCAGGGGTTGAGCTTTGTCGACCGGTTCGACGCGAACTCCTATCTCTACATCACCCGGGCGATGGATTATTATGACATTGCCGAGGATCATGGCGGGTCGCTGGCGCGCGCCTTTGCCGCGACCAGGGCGCGGTTCTGCCTGGTGAGTTTCGATACCGACTGGCTGTATCCGACCGCCGAATCGCGCGCGATCGTCCATGCGCTCAACGCCGGGGGCGCGCAGGCGAGCTTCGTCGAATTGTCGAGCCCGTTCGGGCATGACGCCTTCCTGCTGGAATGTCCCGAACTCAACCGGGTGGTGGACGGGTTCCTGCGCGGCGGCCGGGCATGAGCGCACTGCGCCCAGACCTGGCGCTGATCGCGCGGACGGTGCGGCCGGGGGCGCGGGTGCTGGATGTGGGCTGCGGCGACGGCGCGCTGATGGCGGAGCTGCGCGACCGGGCGCAGGCGGATGCGCGCGGGCTGGAGATCGACGCATCCAATGTCGCCGCCGCCGTCGGGCGCGGCCTGTCGGTGGTGCAGGGCGACGCTGACACCGACCTCACCTATTATCCCGACGCCAGTTTCGACTATGCGATCTTGAGCCAGACGCTCCAGACGACTCGCCGCCCTGACCTGGTGGTTGAGGAATTGCTGCGCATCGCCACCCAGGCATTCGTGTCCTTCCCCAATTTCGCGCATTGGCGCGGGCGGCTGTCGCTGATGTGGGGGGGGCGGATGCCGGTGACGCGGCTGCTGCCCGACACCTGGTATGATACGCTCAACATCCACCATGTGACGGTGGATGACTTTCGCGCGCTGGTGAAGGAGCGCGGCTGGCATATTGACGGACAGTGGTTTTTGAAGGGCGACCGGGAAACCACCCATGCGAACGCCAACCTGTTCGCCGAACATGCTGTGTTCCTGCTGCGGCGATAAGAACATGCGACACCCGGCTCCTCTGCTGAGGACCCGGGCGTTGCAGAGGCGTTTAGCTGCCGTTGGGGCCGCCGCCGGGGCCACCGCCACCGCCTGCGCCGCCCATGCCGGCCGCACCGACCGCGCCGATATTGCCGAAGATTTCATCAAACAGGCTGCGATGGCGACCGAGCGTGGGCGTGGTCGCGCCCATCGGCGAGATGTTGGCGACCTTTTCCAGGCCCATGCGATCGACCGCGACGACATTGCCGGCAGGATCGAAACGGACGCGCAGCACGGTCTGATCGACCGGCTTGGGACTGGAGAAAGCGAGCGCGCGCATGTCGCGCGACACATAGTACCAATCCTGTTCGCCAAATTGCGACACGAAGCTGGGGCGGCCCAGCGTGCCTTCCACCGACGCGCGATTGTCGATGCCGGGCTGAACCGAATCGACCAGCAGCTTGTCGACCTGATAGCCCTGATGCGTGCGGATGCGGGTGCAGGCCGATGTGCCGACCAGCAATGCGCCAAGGCCGATGGCGATCAGGATGCGCCCACGGCGGGAATGGCGGCTGAACTGGGGCATGAACGTCTCCTGCGGGGGCATGGCCCGCGAACCCGATAAAAGTGACGCCGCCATTGCATTGGGCGGCGCTGCGATCAATATGGAAATGCGCAGGGTCCGGCAAGGGGCGAGCGCATACCGGTCGCCGCGCGCGACCATTCCATCCGTCACGAAAAGCCCGATCGCCATGCCCAATGCCCCCTCCTTCCTTCAGCGCCTGCTGGGCCGATCCGACCCGCGAGAGGGGCTGGCGCCGCTGTACAACGCCATTGTCGGCGAAGGGCGGCAGCCGCACTGGTATCTGGACGGCGCGGTGCCCGACACGATCGACGGGCGTTTCGACATGATCGTGGCGATCATAGCGCTGGTTCTGATCCGGCTGGAGCAGCAGAACGCCGCGCAGGAAAGCGCCTGGCTGACCGAATTGTTCGTCGACGACATGGATGGGCAGTTGCGGCAGGAAGGGATTGGCGACGTGGTCGTGGGCAAGCATGTCGGCCGGATGATGAGCGCGCTGGGCGGCCGGATCAGCGCCTATCGCGCAGCATTGCAGACAGGAACGGGACTGGACGAGGCGCTGCGCCGCAATCTGTATCGCGGCGCGGAGGTGCCCGATGCTGCGGTGGCTCATGTGGAAGGCGCGTTGCGGGAACGCTGGGTGCGGCTGGGCTGCCTGTCGCGCGACGCGCTGCTGGCAGGAGATATAGGATGACGACACCCGAATTTTCGCGCCCCGTGCGCGCCGAACAGATCCGCCGCATGACAGGCGATGTGCATATCGCGGCGGATGCCGACGAGCGGGCGGCACTGGTCCGACGGTTCGGCCTGGTGACGCTGGACCGGCTGGAGGCGGACTATGCGCTGAGCGAAGAGGACGGCGCGATCCTGGCGCGCGGCCGCGTGCGCGCCAGCCTGGCCCAGCCCTGCGTCGCCACCGCCGAACCGGTGCCCGAGGTAATCGACAGCGATTTCACCCTGCGCTTCGTCGTCGAGGAGGGCAGCGCGGTCGAAGGCGAGGATCTGGAGCTGGACGCGGAGGATGTCGACACGATCGGCTATGACGGGCAGCAGATCGACATGGGCGAGGCCGTGGCCGAGACGATGGCGCTGGCGATGACGCCCTACCCCCGATCGCCCCAGGCCGATACCGCGCTGAAAGAGGCCGGGGTGCTGAGCGAGGAGCAGGCCGGCCCCTTCGCCGCGCTGCTGGCGCTGAAAGGCGAAGGCTAAGGAACTTTGCCACCCGCCCCTGCGTCGGTAGGCCATGCAACGCGCGCTCACCCTCATGCTGCTGATCGCCCTTGGGGGATGCGATGACGAGCCTGCACACAGGCAGGACGGCGCCACGGTCGCGCGGATGACGGCGGCATCGGCAATGCCAACGCCGCCCGCGTCACGATCGACGAAGGCACAGCCCGCGCCCGCATTGGTCGGCGCGGATGTCGCGCGCGCGCAATGGGCGCGGTCAGACGATGGCAAGAGCGGCGAAAAGCCCCGCTGCGCGCCGCTTGCGCTCGCCAGCGCGGCGGGCGCCAATGGCGTGCCCCGCGCCGCCGATTTCAGCGGCGGCTGGGGCGTTGCGTTTGACCTGCCCAATCTGCGCAGCGCCTATGGTTTTGCCGGGCCGGGCGTGCTGCCCGATGACGAAATCCCAGCCGAAGCGCAGCGCGACCGGCTGGAGCGGCAATGGCCCTATATGCAAGCGCTGGACCAGCTGCCCGCCCCATCCTTTGCCGGATATGGCTTATCGGGTGCGGAGCCTTATCCTGAGGACAATCCCGAAGGCCATGGGCTGCAATCCATTGCCTATGTCCATGTCGGGGGCCAGACATGCACCTATAATGTCTGGAGCCGCATCAGCCGCGCGCATTTGCAGGCGCTGCTCGGCAATCTGCGGCTACTGGACTGACGTTTCCCTTTCGTTCTTGCCTGTGGCATGAGATGCGCCATGGATTCGCCCGCGCCGCGCAAGATCATCCATGTCGATATGGACGCATTCTACGCGTCGGTCGAACAGCGCGACGACCCGTCGCTGCGCGGCCTGCCGATCGCGGTAGGCGGCGGCGGACCGCGCGGGGTCGTGGCGACGTGCAGTTATGAGGCGCGGACATTTGGCGTACGGTCGGCCATGCCGGGCGCCAGGGCGCGGCGGCTCTGCCCCGACCTGCTGTTTGTCAAACCCCGCTTCGAGGTGTATCGCGCGGTGTCCGTCCAGATTCGCGAGATTTTCGCGCGCTTTACCGACATGATCCAGCCGCTGTCGCTCGACGAAGCCTATCTGGACGTGACGGTGAACAAGCCGGGCATCGCATCGGCGACGCGGGTCGCGCAAGAGATACGCCGGATGATCCGCGCGGAAACCGGGCTGACCGCGTCGGCGGGCGTATCCTACAACAAGCTGATCGCCAAGCTGGCGTCGGACCAGAACAAGCCCGATGGCATCTGCGTCGTCCGACCCGCCGAGGGCGCGGCCTTCATCGCCGCGATGCCGGTGCGGCGCATCCATGGCGTGGGGCCGGTGACCGCCAGACGCATGCAGGCGCTGGGCATCGAAACAGGGGCGGACCTGCGCGCGCGCGACCTGCCCTTCCTCCAGGCGCATTTCGGCAGCGCGGCGGACTTCTATTATCGCGCGGCGCGCGGCGAGGATGATCGTCCGGTGCGCGAGCGTCAGTCGCGCAAGTCCGTGAGCGTGGAAGATACGTTTTTCGACGACCTGACCGATCGGGACGCGCTGATGACGGAGCTGGACAGGATCTCGGCCAGCCTGTGGACCCGGATCGAAAAGGCGCAGGCATGGGGCCGCACCGTGGTGCTGAAGGTCAAATTCGCCGATTTCCGCATCATCACCCGGTCGCGCAGCTTTGCGAGCCCGGTGCGATCAGCCGAGCAGCTGGCGCAGGCGGGACGCGAATTGCTGCTGGCGCAATTGCCGCTGCCGCTGGGCGCGCGGTTGCTGGGGCTGGGCGTCCATAATCTGGAAGGGGACGACGAGAGCGAAGGCGACGCGCAACTGGCCCTCGCCCTGTAAAGGCCGCCTTAGAAAGGCAGCCAGTTCCGCTTTTCGCTGAACTTCATATAGCCAGCGTTGACGCCCAGCCGATAGCCCACGCCCAGACGGATCGGGATAAGCACCACATCGCCCCAGCGCAGATAGGAGGCGGTAAAGCCGCCGACCAGATAGGCCGTGCCCTCCGCCGCCGGGAAGCGGTGATAAAGATCCTGCGTGTCGTAGAGATTATAGACCAGCACGAAGGTGTTGGACGCATTGCCGCCAACGTCGAAGCCGATCGACGGGCCGGTCCAATAGACTTCGCGCTTGCCCTCGATCTTGTGGTTGAGCGTGCCCGATCCATAGCGCAGGCCCACGACGAAGGCGCCCGACGCCTCGCGGCCCGCGATATAGGCATTGGGTCGGCCCTGATCCTTCAGAATTTTCTCGATGATGCCGGCAAGCCCCTCCGCGCCCTTGCCAAAAACGCCTTCGGCCGCGCCGATCAGGTCGTCTTCCTGGTAGGATTCGCTGGGGGAGATTGCCGCAGGCGGCGACGCCTGGGTCACCGGCGCGCCGGTAGCGGTAGTGCCCTGCGTCGGCGCATTGCTAACCGGAGGAGGCGCACCGGCGGGCGCAGCATAGGGCGCGCCATTGCCCTGATTCACGGTGGGGTCGACGCCGGGATCGGTGGGCGCGCTGCTGGCTGGCGGGGGTGGCGCCAGGTCGGCGTCGATCGCGGTGTTCGGATCGACAGTGCGGACCTGCGCCGAAGCAGCGATCGGCGTGAGCGCCATGCCGGCCACCGCTGCCGCCAGCCCCGCCGCGCGCGCCAAGCGGGCGCCCATGCGCCCAAAAATGCCGATCATGCCCGAAACTCCCCGAAAATCCGCTCTCAATTCCATCCTGTAGAGTATCAACCGCGAAGCTGAAACGACAATGAACGAACGGCCAATCGAGTCGATTTCGGGCCGGATCGAATCCGCCGCGACACAGGCTGCAAAAATCGTCGCGCAGACCCGTTGCCATGCCGCAAACCGCTCGCTATAGGCCCTTCCCTAGCCACTGCCCGCCTTTCCCGGTGGGCAAATTCGTGCGGAGACGTGGGTGAGTGGCTGAAACCAGCGGTTTGCTAAACCGTCGTAGCCTGAATGGGCTACCGAGGGTTCGAATCCCTCCGTCTCCGCCACCTTTCCGTCTTGAACGTTGAAAAGGTGGCATTTTTTTGATTGCTCGATTTCCTTCCCCACCGTTTCACCCACATGCGTTTTTCGCTGGCATCCTCGGCCATGAATGCTCACCGGCGGCCCGAGTGGAGCGGCGCATGAGGCTCTATCTCGTTGACCTGCCCCTCGTCCTCGACATTGCCGCCCGGCCAGTCGTCCTCCTCACGGTCTGAGTCGCCGTCAATGTCGTCCATACGGTTGATCGCGCAGTGTGCGATGCTTGCGAGGTCGATCCGGCCCAGCCTCGGCAGCGCTTTCAGCATGGCTGTCACTGTTGGCGTAGGCTGGAGCCGGCGACGATCAGGGCGGCGAATCCAGGGGCGGCGGTGCCGCCGGCGGTAGGGGGTGGCCCAGGGCTTATTGCAAGCCATATCAGCGCACTTCCTGTTCGATGCGATCAAGGTAGGCGAGCAAGCGGCCGCGCGTGACATCGCGCAGCTTTCGCCCTCCCCTGATGTCGCGAACCAGATTGGGATCGCTGACCGCGTTCCTCCCAATTCTTGTTTCATTTAGGTCGTGCGTGTGGATCAGTCGATCGATGCGAGGCAGCAGATCGACCGCCGGCCGTGCGGCGTGGGTATGACCCTTAAACGGTCGGACTCCCTTTCGGCGACGACCTGGCCGAAGCGAGAGTATGAGCCGGCGCTTCGGAGGCCTCGGCACGAATGCGAGCGCCGCGTAATTGTGGCGATAAACAATCATGCCAACCCTTCCCCGACGATCGACGCCAGCAACACAGCGTAGTCCCCATTATCGTCGCCATAATGGTCGATGATCATCTGCAACTTGTGCGCGATGATATCGGGATCACGTGACGGATAGGCCAGGATCGCCCTGATGGCAGCCATGTGAGCCGAACAAGCGCTCTCATGGCGCTGATCGACTTCAACCAAGCCGGTTTCCACGCGCAGCCGGCCGTCTAGCTCTTCGCGTTCCGCTCGCATCCTCTGATTTTCGGCGTTCCATTTCTTAATTGCGTCCTGCACGCGAGCCTCAAGGCTGAGCGCGCTTTCGCCTTCGATAGGTGGCACATGCGGCAAGGCTCTATGGGCATCGAAATCCCGCTGCCATGCACGCTCAGCCATCTCCCGCGCATCAAAGAAACGATCATCTGCGGCCTCTTGGACAGCACACATATGGTCGAACTCCGCAAAGGTTCGGCGCTCATCAGCCAAGAGGGAAAGCCAGTCGGGATGCTGGGTCGCAGCAGGAGTGGCAAAGGCAGGGGCGACGATAGCGACAGGCGCCACCGCCAAGCTGGCGATGAATCCACGGCGACTAGTCATGCCCGCCCCTCCCCCGAGATGCGGAGAAGGTCCGCTCGCAAGGTTTCAATATCGACCTGGCCGCTCGTCTCCTCGATGAAGTCGACCTTGGCCACGAGATCGGTGATGGTACGAGCCTCGAACAGCTCAACCAAGCAGAGAGCCTCAAAAGCGGCGTCGCTCAGGCGATTGTTTTCCTCCAGCAAAGCGCTGATGCCATGCTTTTGATCGACGGATACCCGCTCGGCTTCGCGCTCAGCAACGAGATTGCGCAGTTCCGCACAGCACGCTGCATATTCTTGAGAGTATAGCGCGGCGGGCTTCATCTCGACGGCGGATTTTGCCGCTGCCACCTGATCCGGCCGCGCCGTTGAAAGGTGCCGTACCTCGCCGAAATAGCGATATCCGGCCTTGGTCGTTTTATGGGGAATGGCCTCGACCGCTGCCTGCCATGCGTCCCGTGCAGGCTGAAAGACACGCTCGCCGTGCGCGGTGCAGGCCGACGCCTTTGCGTGATAGTCGGAAATGAGGTTCGACAGTTCAGCGCTGGGCCCGGCGGACGGACAAACCAAAAGCGGAGCCGGGCTTACGGCGGCAGGTGCAGCAAGGACAGGTGTTAGGAAAAGCGCGCGCGTGACGGCGCGCCTAGACAATGCTAGGTCGGTCATAGCTTCAATCCCTCGTAGGCAGGGGTTGCGGTCAGAGCCGTAGGAGAGTTGGCGCTTTCCTATGGCTCGCTCTCGTGGTACCACCAACGCATGAGCACGTCAACTCGTGGCACCACGAAAAAGCAGAGACCTGATCAGCCTGGCACGTCAATCAATGTCCGCCTGCAGCCGGCCGACCTTGAAGCGCTGGACGGATGGATCAGCACGCAGGGCGATCGGCCTTCGCGACCCGAGGCGGTACGCAAGCTGATTCGCTTGGGCATGACTGCTCAAGGGGCATGATCCTATGAAGCGCGACATGGACAAGGTTCGCAACATTTTGCTGGCGCTTGAAGAAAGGCAGAAGCCGTACTTCATGATGATGAACCCCGAGCTTATCGGCGGAATCCAATCTACTGGGGAGATGGTCGAGTATATCCTGATGCTGCGATCGGGCGGATTGCTAGACGAGCAAGGTGGTCAAACTTATCGCATCAGTTGGAGGGGGCATGAGTTTCTTGACAGCGTGCGTGACCCTGAAATTTGGAGCAAAACAAAAGAGGGTGTAGCTAAAGTGGGGGCGTTTTCTTTCGGTATGATCGCGGAAATTGCCATCGGTTATGCTAAGGCGAAAGCCGCGTCGCTGGGTTTACCCATGATTTGACAAGCTTCATATCAAGACTAGAAACTTTAGGCGGCCTAACTTATTAGTCAGCTATGCCATTGAAGTATTACCCTCGGGAGGGGGAGATAGTCGTTTGCGACTATCACGGATTTACAGCCCCGGAGATGACAAAGGCTCGCCCCGTCATCATTGTTTCTCCACGCCTTCGCCGCCGGGGCGAGTTGGCATCCATCGTTCCTCTGAGCACCACTGCGCCCGACAGCGTCGAGAATTACCATTGCCGGATCGAATTGATTGCCCCTCTTCCCGCGCCGTTCGATGCTGAAGTTATGTGGGCCAAATGCGACATGATTTCGACGGTCTCGCTATCCAGGCTCGATCGGTTTAAGAAACCACGCGGCCTAAATGGTGCTCAGCGGCTGTGGGCGACAGGGCAACTCAGCTCGGATCAGATACTTAACGTCAAAAGAGCAGTTCTCTGCGGACTAGGCTTCTCTTCATTGACGATTCATGTGTGAATCCCTATATGGCTCTCGTCCCCGCTCTGCGAAGGCATCGGGCTTGGAGACTGTCCAGAAATGGGCAGCCGGTTCTGCGCTGGCGATAACAAGCTTGCAGGACCGTAGACTTATTAAAGGCCTCAGGGAAACCTGGGGCCTTTTTGTGCCGTGGCGGCCGGCCGCGTGATAACGTTGGCATACTGCAATAGAGTAATACAGCAGAGCATCCGTCCGCCGAATTGTGACAGCCGATCCGTGAAATCCAACGATCTTCCCTGATGGGGCTCAGGACTTCCCACTGAGGCTCCCACGGCATCGCCTTCGCAGACCTTGTTGCGCGATGATTGCCTGCCGCTTACCATCCGGGAGTGCCTACTCCCATAGAAGCCTTCCGCACAAAGTTTGGTCTCGGGATAGCCGACCTTGCGACCAGCCTCGGCGTGTCCGAGACCCAGATGAGGAAATGGGAGCGCCGTTTGGAGGAGATACCGCCAGACATGCTCCGAGAGATGGCGGTAATGCACGGAGTGACCGTCAGTTTCATTCTGGGGAAGCAGGCCCCTGTCGAAAAATGGGGCAGCCTGCCGTTCGCTATCAACGAGCGTGAGGATCTTTACGGTACGCTCCGCCTCACATTTTCAGATGGCACCACCGGGGAATATCCGATCGGTGAAAAAAGTCGCCGATCGATCCTCCACCAGCTCGGCCGGCGGTCGCTCGTGGATTGCGATAATAGCCCTGGTGAAGAACCTTGGTTGTATTTCTGGACACTGGACGATCGCATAGCAATCGCGCGGATGGCCTTTATCGCTGAGATCGCACTCCTGAGTGATGACGAGATTGCCGCGCCCTATCATGCTAACCCTGAAATTTATCGTCTTCTGGCGACCGCAGAGCCCTATGAGCCGCTAACGGTCAACGGCCGGGCAACCGCTGCTGCAATGGCTGCGCATTTCGATATGGTGGGTAGCGAGGAAGCAGCCATCCAACAAGCTACGCACGCGCTGCTTGTGTTCAAGGATGGTCGAGAACTGTATTCGTCATGCAGCAATCCCGACGAGGCTCTTGGCTTCTTCGCTATGGACCTCTGCGCGGGATCAATCCCCACCTCGGCCTTCCTACAGATCGAGGATACCACCGACTATCATGAGGCATACTTTGTAAACATGGATGCGATACGCTTCGTCAGCATCCCTTCTGAAGCGTATCACCGTCATACCGCGCCGGAGGAAGGAGAGGATGAATAACCCTCCATTCGCGGCCGCTCTAGCACCCGGTTGCCCTACAGCCTTACTGAGCTGACACCATATCCGGTGCCGCGATCTCTTTACGCTCGTAGTCGGCGCTATGCTCATTGTATGTTTCGGCGTCGACGATCTGCAGATCCGCGCGCCCCGTCAACATGCCGGTCTTGATGACGCAGCGGACATACTTCGTCTGGCCAGGGTTAACATTGACATCAACGCTCGATGTCTTGTTTGTGAGAATGTAGCTCCCCGCTGGCACGGGCCACTCGGCATACTTATTGCGGCCCAGCTCCACGATTTCCTTTCCCTTATACCTGAAAGGGCACCCGAGCCCCATGCCCATGAGCGCCCCCTGACGATACATGATGATCTTCCCCATGGCTTGCGGAGTAGCGGCAGGCATGGCTTGGGTATTGGCGTCTTGCGCAAGCGCAGGCGTTGAAAACGCGACAAAGGACGCGATGGCCAAAAACTTAATCATGGTAGACCCCCTGCCAGAATTAGCCGCGATTTCATGGCGCTCCGCCGTGAGGGAGTCTAGCAATTATTCGTAGCGCTCAAGCGAATGGTTTTGATCGGCCGAAAGGTCTGACGGTTCCAGGCTATGACTCGATCATACACCCCTAGCCGGTCGCCTTTCTGCAAATCGATCCGCTTCCCGACACGGTCAGGCCAGGATTTGAGGGTAACATGGCTGATGCCTTCACGGGTCACGCAGGTTAGGACAGCTTCGCCGCCAACGACTGACGCTCCACCCCCCACCATCATATCGATATCCTGGCGCTGCGCCTCGACAAGTTCAACGCCCTGGGTAATTGGATTCCACTGACGTGGATCGCAAAAGTCTGTTTCTGCCAACCTGAAATGCCGAACCTCATCGAACGCGGTCAGGGACTTGCGCGTCGGCACGAGGGTGTAAGGCGTAGCGCGAAAGAGTTGCGTATCGTTCCCGATCCCCCAGCCCAAAGCGCGCCCTGATTTCGGGTCAAAAGCGACAATTGCGGCTGCTGACGAACCGCACCCACCTTCCGCTCTCGACGCCGCTTCTGCAGCCCTGAAAACGCCTGGCATGGCAACGAGGAAATCCTCTAGCGTCGAAGCGCAAATACGGCTCAGAGGCCGGCGAATATGCCCGGTAAAGATGCTGCCGCTGGTCGCTATAGCGGCATAAGCGCCTCCTCCTATCGCGATGCCGTGCACTTTGGGTCCAAACGCCTCAATTGCTCCGGTGACGCGATTAAAATATCCTGTGTCAGTGAGCAGAAATGCGGATTTTGCTCGCTCCTGCACGATCAGATTCATTGCGGTCATTGCGATATCCCCGTGTCATCTGCTCCCTCAAACAGATTGCTCCCATGAGGTCGCGGCTTCAACGATACGGAGGAGGTTTGAGGTTTGTCGAGATTTGGGCCCAACCCTACCAGGCTGCCGGCAGATTGAATGCCAGCGGCAGCGAGACTGACGGTCAGGCCGGAATAGAGCGCGGAGCCGACAGCGCCCAAGGTTCCGATCAGCGCGCCGCTAAGCGCCTGGCCCACGCCGGGCACGAAGTTGACCGCGACGGCTGCGCCGATCGTGATGATGTTGCCAAGCGTCTTACCCATCTTGCCTTACCCCTTGGTCACACGCTTCACGGCCTCGACCACAAGCGCGGTTGCTTTCTTGCGATTCTTTTCAGCCGCCGGCTGCATGAACGGACGCGCCGCCATTTTCGACGTGCCGAACTCCAGTGGTGCGCTGTATTGCGCGTTGCTGCTTACCTCCGCCGTGTCCAAACCAGTACGCCTGGCGGTGATGTTGTCGCTCAGATGGCCTGTATCGTAGTTGGGGGCGGATCCTGGCGCGCTGGGGGTATGGTTCCTGCCCGACACACTACCTTCGCTGATGCTTACCTGAGCGTCGACCTTGATAAGATCGGCGGCGGCAACGACAGCTTTTCCAACCTCCCGCTTCATGGCAGGCGACCTCAATTGTCTCAGGCGGGCCTTGTGAGATTTCATCCCCGAGATTTTAACCAAAGTGAGACTCCTTTTTCAGGATCGAAGTGTGCGCGATGTGGGAATCACAGTGGGGAATGAAGCGGCCGGCGTCTTCACACGACTGCTTTTCCGCTACTAAGTTGACTGAATTGGCGGACATGGCCTCCGCCGCCTCAGGATCGAAGCGGATCAACCAGGCGAGCTGCTGGGTTTCTGAAAGACATGCTTCCCGCTCCCAGACGGGCACGAATCGGGCCTCAGGCGGATATGTAGCGGCGATCCTGCGTGCTGCGACAACGTCAAGCATGGCCATCCTCCTTATCAGGAGCCGCAAAGCAGGACTGCCAAGCCCATGGGATCAAATTTGGCCTTTTAGCCGCCAGCGCGGCAGCGCGATCGGGCTGACCACTATCAGTCATGATCCTCCGCACCTCCGCCGCTAAATTGGCATTCCACTCAGGGAGGCGGCGACAAGGGCGATTTTTCTCAAGGACGGCAAGGCGTCGGGACAGGTCACGCATGACACCACCTCCCGTTATCGAGGAGCGCCACGATCGCCTTGCCGGCGCGGGCGATAATGGCCCAGCCGTCATGCTGGGTATGCTGGAACGGGGCCGCGTGCTGCTGCCGACGCTCTAGCCTGGCGAGGCGCTGGCGGTGACTGCTCATGCCACCATGCCCAGCCGCCTGGCATCGATAAGCAAGTCCTCGGCTGACTTTGAGACGGGCAGGCGGGGGCATTTGCAGTGAAGAGACATCAGCCGATCCTCCTCTACGATTTCTTCATCGCTGAGGGCTTCGGCCGTCTCCCGCTTGATCCACAGGCCCAGCACAAAATGCTCTTCGGAGTGGCTCAATGGCCAAGGACAGGCGCACGGCAACATCGCCGCACGGCACGGCGCCCTTTCCAGAGCCGCGAGGCGACGGTGCAACGCGCTCATGGCAGAAGCTCCCCTGAGCAAGGCATCAATTGCCCCGTGCCGGTTTGGACGGGAGGATAGAACGGAGCTAACGGATCGGGGCCTGCGCTGTCCATGATGGCCGCATAGAAGTCATCGAGCGAACCAAAGACCTTGCGGACGTGGGATGCCGCCCTTTCCAGCCGATCAAGGCGCCTCTGCTGGTTTGTCATAACAGCAAGTCCATCGGTCCAACGCTCTGCGCAAATATCCGCGACAGCCAGGGCGGCATCTGGCGCAGCATGGTTTCGAAATCCTTCACTGAGGGAATGCCATCCGCCGGATGCTCGTCAACCAGAGCGGCGCTGTAGCGTGCCACACCGGCAGCGAACTCCGCCTCAGTCATGCGCCCATCCTCACGCGCACCGCGCTCCAGAGCGCGAAGGCGTCGCAAAAATTCATTACCCATGGCCCGCCTCCAGTGCTGCCAACCTGGCTTCGATATCGGCCGTCTCGATCGCCTTTCGATGTTCGGCAAGCATTGCGGCCAGCGCCTGCCCCTCGGCCGGCGTCAGAGCGCCGCCAGCGACCGCGCTCATGATAGAAGCCAACGCGGCGGGGTGGTCGCCAGCGCCATCGATCCTAGGAAGTTGGAACGTGACATGGCGATCCTTGCGAGGTGGCGCGATGCGATCCATACAGATGCGCATCGCAAGCACGTCGCCAGCCAAGGCCATGTCGACGGCTTTCTGGGTCAGCTGTTTGACCTGGCCATCAAGCAACGCTTCGCAAGCCATAGTGGCCTTATGGCGCGTTCCCTTCGCCTTCCCGCGGTTGCCCTTGGTGAACTGGCCTTTGCCGTTGCGGTCACTTTCTGACATCGGCTGCCTCAGATGAACGCTGCGCTCGGCAGACCGATAGTCACGTTCGCTGCGGCGGGCCGGACACGGCAGCCGCGTTCACGCGCTAAATTCGCGCCCTCTTCCGTGAGATAACCGATGATGGGGGCATCGCGAACGGTCCTTGCGCCTTCTCTCGTCGCAAGAGAAATGACCTCGCGATTATCATCGGGGGGAGTCACCACGTATCGGCTCCATCGCGCATTTTCAGCCCGCATCTTTTCCCGGTCCGCGATCATCTGAGCTCGACCTAGATCGAGATTCAGCCGTTGCGGCTTTGGCCAGGCGTAGTCATTGCCCTCGGCGAATGCGGGCAGTCTGGCGTCTTGAAGGCGCCGGACATGAACCCCGCCACGCATGAAATTACCCGGCAGCTCCCGTGCCATCGCCTCGGCACTAATCTCATGAAGGCGAAGCGCCTGAAGGCGTGCGTCGCTCGACTTGATCGCCGACAGAAGGTCGATGATCAACGCTTCAGCGGCGGGCCACTCGGTGCGCAATCGTTCTGCTAACGCATCACGCTCAGCCAGTGCCTCAGCCTTTTCTGCCGCCCGGGCTCGCTGTTCCTCGCTGGCGCGCTTTGCGGTCAATTTGGCCGCCAATTCATCAATCGCGGCCGACATCGCGAGGCTGTTGCGCTTCGCACGCTCGGCCTGCTGAGCGGCCTCGTCACGCTCGATCTCGCTCAATTCGAAGCGGATCGAATCTGCGGTTGCCTGGCTGACGATGCCAATGAAGCGGTCGCGTTCGATCGTGACTTCGGCGATGAGGGCTTCAAGATCGGTAATGGTGACGCGATCCGTTGCCCGGGCGCTTGCGATGCGCTCGTTGAGAGATTTTGCCATGTAGGTTCTCCTTAGCGGTAGCGAGCGGCGAGTGCGGCGTCGCGGACAGCCTTTGCGCTCTGCACACTGGCGTCCTTCCGCCAAGCCTTGCGAGGGTCGTTCTCGATCGCATGGATTTCAGCGGCGGCGCGGGCGTCGACTGCGGCCTTTTGTGCGTCCGTCAGACGCGCCTTGCCAAATGCGGCGTCGCGGACTGACTGGACACTCATGATGCTGCTGTCGTTCGTCATGCTGTCTCCTATGCGGCATTCACTGCCGGCGCGGCCTTGAGGGACAAGTGCGATATGATTGCCACGAATCTGGCGCATGGTGGCTTGGTAGGCAGTGCCGTCCGGAGCCACGCCGTCGCCCCAGACAAGCTCGCTGGTATAGCCGGCGCTCAATTCGCGTGCCCTACCACTGTCGAAGGCGGTGACGGCTGAGGCATCGGCCAGCATGAGAGGAATTTCAACGTAGCCGCCGTCACGGGCGACGCGGCCCTCGGTGAACCCGACACTCACCGATTTCCAGTTTGCGGCAGTGACGCCTTGGTTCGGATGGTCGAGAGTGATCGCCTTGTGAGCGAAGCTAGCCATCGCATCGGCCGAGAAAACCTCATCCTCCGGGCGATAGACGGTCACACTGGGAAGATCGGGGCGGCCGACTTCGGTGCCGGTGTAGGTATAGCATCCGCTGCGGGCGAATTTGGCGACGGCGGCGATCCGTCCATCTGCCAGTCGGCGAACCTTCTCTAGGGGGGCGCGATCATGAAATGTCATCGGCATCTGCCTTGCTCCTTGGCCCCGGACTAGCGAGGGCGGCGCGGCTGACGATATCGCCAGTTAGCGGGAGATTGCGCGTTGGTAGGGCGGCCTTATACGGACGGGAGAATTTTTCGACGGTGGCACTCCCGCCGCGATAGTGAAGCCGAGATCGGAGGAGCTATGCCACTACACATCGTCGACGCTTATCCCGAGAAAAGCTGCGAGGTTCATGTAACCAAAACCGGCAAGACCGTTTGGCAAGCAAGCGGGGAATTTAGAGGTGAGCAGCTCATCGTTAAGGCACGGAGCGAGACAGCAGCGGTACGGCAATGGGTGGAGATCGCGGAGTCGCGTTATCGTTCGAGTTGAAGGCTAACGGTGCCCACTTAGGCAGACGCATAGTCCGCCACTCAGCCTAAATTACCGGCTTGAACGCGCCGTTTTTCCCGAGGCGGGGACAGCGTCCCCACTGCCACCCCATCAGAATCCTGGCGGCGTGCGTGTCACCATGATGCCATCGACCGTGACGCGCTCATCTAGATGGGGCCATACTACAGCGCGTCCATCATCCTCGATCTGATAGTTTGACCGATCGCCCGGCGTGGCCAGCGCCAAGGCGGGGAACCAGTCTATCGGCACCATGACTATCCGATCATCGCCCAGCGCAAATCGTACCTGGCTGCAAGCAAAGGTGACATCGCAGATTCTCGCGTTCACAAACATGGCAGGCCCTCCGGTATCGCCTGGTGCAACGCGCGGGCATATCGGCGGCTTGTGACCTCGCGCCGTGCCCGATCGGCCCTGAGAGTTCGAAGCCGCGCGAGATATGTCAGCCTGGCTTTCCGCAAAGCATCACCTCCGCTTTGCTCGATCCAACGCAAGTTGACGCCGTTACGAGCGCCGAACGCAGTTTCAATGCCCCGCCAGCCGAACCGAATGAAGGTTTCCTTGAAAGCCGGGGGACAGGGCTTCCATGTGGACGGACGCGAAACCTTGGGGGCATCAGAACCCGGTTTGGGCGAGCTGCGCAGCCAGGCGATGCGTTGCTGCCTGACTTCGGCGCCGCACTGGGCCAGCCATTCGCGATTGCGTGCGATGTCACTTCCAAACTTCCTCCGGACGCCACGCCATCCTGTCCGAACATAGACCTCGGCAAAGTCTTGAGGCGGTGGGCTGATGGAGCATGTCTGACCTGCGCTTTCCATGCCCGCAAAATGACAATGGCGCGGCAGCCGCTATACGGACGGGAGAGCCCTTTCGCGCGCGCCCGCATTTACGGCGATAAGGCGGTTGACCCCGGAGATGCATGCCGAAACCCGCACCTGCCCTACGTCCGAAACACCGGGGCGCTTTGGTCGATATAGCGGCTATCCACACCATGTGCCAGCCCTCGCCCGCGCGCCCGCAATGGAGCCGCTTTTGCGGGCATCACTTCACCCGCCATGCGCGTCGATAGGTCCTCTCTCCTGGCTCCCTCTCATAGGCCACGATCCTCTTTCCATGCTCCGGTTGACCAGGGCTGTAGAGCACATAGGCGATGCTCAGCGGCCGGGTGTCTTCATGAAGGGCTGGCATCTGCTCCAGCGTCCGGAGCCTTCGTTTGAGTTCCCGCATTAGTCGCTCCATCCATGAATGTTGCCATCTGGGTCCAAGCTGCCGTCCCCATCAATCGGGCGCGGGGCCTCTGAGGCCGCGCCCGGTATATATTTATATATAGGTGTGTGCTGACCCCCGGTTGTGCTGGCGTTGTGCGGCGTTGTGGGGGAGTGTTGTGCAGCCGTTGTGCGAGCGTTGTGCGAGGGCTCGTCCGCCTCCACCAAAATGGTCTTGGGTCGCTTGGCCTTGGGATCAAAAACCGTCTCAGACTTGATCCGGCCAGTCGAATAAAGTCGGTCCATTGCCTGCTTAAGCTGAGCCCGTTTGAACCCCTTCGCCTGGGGCATCCCCTCAAATTGAGACGGGGCATAGTTCGGTCCTGATGACGGCCCAACCTGTCGTCCGTCCCCTTGCTCATTGCGCGCGCGCAGGCATGCGAGGAAGGCGGCGTTGGCACCGGCGATCGCTGCGGCCTCAGCCAGTTCGGCGCGGGTGTCGTCGCTTAGGTCGCTGTCGAGCTTCAGCGCGAAGTCATGCCAGCGGAACCGGATCTCATCGCCCGGGCGTGCATAGTTCGCCTTGCCGAGCGACAGCACGCGCTCATCGGGATCAATGGCGTTTTCGGGCCGCTCCAGCACGATCTGCGAGCGTACTGCGTTCAGCCATGCCGTGGAGCCTGAATAGCTATCACCGGCCTTGTTGGTGTGTGCCACAAGGATGATCGTCACGCCAAGATCGCGGCACAGGCTGTAGAGCAGGTTGATGAAGGTTGTTACCTCGCCGCGATCGTTCTCGTTTCCCGAGAACAGGTGTGAGGCATTGTCCAAGATGATCAGCTCCGCGCCGGTTTGCTGGATGGTCTCGCGCAGCGTGGCAAAGGTGGGCGTCGGCCGCAGCAGGCCGTTGTCATAGGCACATAGCTCATTGCCCAGACGCCCGCGCAGGGACGCTAGGTGCAGCAGCCCTTCAAGATTGGCCATCGGCACATGCAGGGCGCGGCAGATATGCTCCTGCATCCAGTGCAGGCGATCCTCGTCATCCTCTGCGGTGATGTATAGCGCAGTGACGTTCTGGACGGGGATGCCCAGCATCGGGAGACCGGCAGCGCAGCATGTCGCCAGCTGCTGGCCAAAGGTGGATTTGTTCGCCCCGCCCGCGCCAGTGGCCAGCGTGAGCTCCTGGGCAGGGACAAAGCCGGGCATGATGAAGCGTTTGGGCTGCGCCTTCTCATTCGCCCACTTGGCGAGGTCCGCCAAGGCGAAGGGCTCGGGCTTGCCGGGTGGAACAGCGCGCGCGCCAGCAACAGCTGCGCGGACGGATTCGGAGCCAAACTGCACGAAGTCATCGTTGGCGTCACGGTTCTGTGCGTCACTAAGCGGCTGCATGGCGCACCGCCTTTCGGTACGTGACGCGCGGCAGGCGGGCAGGCTTCGAAAGGATGGCCAGCAACTTGCGCCCGATCATCTCGTCGACCGCGATCGCGTCCAGCGCTGCCAGTTCGCGGATCTCAGGGGCGGACCAATCGAGGATGCACATGCCATCCCCTGCCGCCGCCAGCCAATCCAGCGGCGTGGCATAGAGATGCACCGGCCCATCATCCCAGCGGGGTAGAAGATAGTCTGTGCCGAGTGCCCAACCCAAGCCAGTGCGCCAGAACCAGCGCGCAGGATTGCTGGAGCGCCAGGCGACCAAATCAATCAGCTCGCCTTCTTCCTGCACCGGCATGATGACATGGGCGGGCCCGTCGCCAGGCTGGTAATAGTATGATGGCTCCGGCGTGGCGGCGCTGATGCCGAAAGCGGCCTGGACTGCGCCCAAGGTCGCAATGGCTGGCCCGCTCACGCCAAGGGATAGCATGCGGTCAATATGCTCCTGCCGAACCCGGGCGGCGGCGGCGCTCATCTCGGCATGAAGGTCCATGTCCTTCATTTCGCCACCTCGCGGGCCGCCATGTGTGGTGCTGCCAGTGGGGATGAGGTCATGCCCACCTGAATATTGAGAGCAATGCCGGGCATTCCCGCGCCATGCTGGCGGAGTGCCTGTCCGCCGCTCATGCTGCGCCTCCCCAAGGATCGAAGCTTCGACCCATGATCTCGTCCAATGAGGGGCGCTTCGATTCGGGCTTACCAGCATAAAGCTGGCGTATGACTGCGGCCTCCCGATCAGCGCGGCGTTTCTGCGCTGCTTGCCAGTCAGCGATATCGAAGACGCGGGCGGTCATTCGCGCCACTCCGTCTCATCGATGACGGTCCAGCCATGCTTCAGCCGCAGGGCGTCGGCTAGGGTGCGCGCTTCGCCATAGGTGCGGAACTCCCGGCTGGGGCGATCTATGCGGCGCGGCTCGATCGTGACGACATAGCGCCCGCCAAAAACGCATTCGTTTATGGTGATGGTGCGAGTGTCGGTCATATGGCGGTCCTCCCCTGATCCACGATCGGGAATCCGGTGCGCTGGTGCAGGACGATCGCCCATTTCATCGCTTCGGCATAATCGGCAAAAGCCCAGCCCAGATTATCTGGGATGACCGCCGGCCTGATATTTACGTCATAGCCAGCAGGCAGGGGGGTGATGACGATACGGTCAGCCATGATCCACCACCCCGAATGCCATGGGCGCGATCATCGCTGCGCGGTGAATTGGTAGGGCCAAGCGATCAGCAAGATATTTGATGCGGGCCTGAGCCGTGCTATAAACGCCAGTGTCGCGGCCAAGCAGACACGTAGCGCCTTCGCCCTTATGGGCGGGGGCGTTGCTCTTTCTGGGCATGGCGGATCACTACGCCTCCACAGCGGGCGCGTCGCCGATCAACTGGCGGAGTGATGCCATTTTAACGAGCCTGCGACCGCCGACCTTCACTGTCTCGATTTCGCCACGCCCGATCATCCGGTAGATCGTGGCTTGAGAGAGCGATGTGGCGCGAATGGTCTCTGCGATGGAAACCGTCATGGGCGTCATGGGATGGTCCTTCTGTTTCACCATGACGCATGATTTCCCATGATAGGGGCGGTGGCTCTACGAACGCCAGAAGGGATATAATTGGAATGGGTATTGGCGTGCGCGAGTGTGCACTTTAGACGGCAGATAGCCATGGTCGTCTCCGTGAAAGACGGTTGCGGTTAGGCTCAGGGTGGTGTTGACGCACCGTTCTGAGCCGCTTTGAAGAACTAAAGCAGTCCTAACTGCTCATCGTAAAACTCTGGCTCCTCCTTTATTTCCGAGCCCTGCTGGCGCGCTCTGAGGGCCGCAAATTCATCAAGCCATGCCGCGCGAGCCTTCTCTTGTTTGGCTTTCCATGCTGCTAACGTTTCGGGGTCGCAGTCGCGCTCGAAACACGCGCGCTCGACCGTCCTTGTCCATTGTCCATCTGGCCCAAGATAGCGGGCGTAAGATCCGCCAGGTTGCATGAGATCGCGCAACCGCTGCTCTCGGGCCGATCGGTCTTCCTGTTGCTGCCTTAGTGCCTCGGCAAGCTCCAGCCGCCGATAGGACGGGTAGTGGTAGGGCAGCTCACACTTAAGATAGGCCATTCCAAGCGAGAAGACGCTGTATCGATGATAGATGGCGAGACGGTCGCCCGGCAGCCTCCACCATTCATAAATCGCGTATTCCTGATTTCGCTTGATCACCGAACGCATTGCGCGGAGAACTGAGACGCGGTGCTTCTTCTGCGGCCGCTTAGGGTGCCGATAGATCATCCGGCAAAGATCATCGGTTGTGAACGCGCTTTCCGGTTCCCGTTGCAGCGCTTCCACTATCCCGCGCTCGATCTTTCCCGGGCCACGGCTCATAAGGTCAGACCTAAGTGTTTCCTTTCTGAACAGGAAACACTTAGAGTGAAATCTGGGCTCATGCGGCGCGCTCGTGGATCTGGTGCACTGTCGCGGTCGCCACGCTGGGCAACTTCTCCCGCCATGTCTTGTCACCGGCCAAATATGCTGCCCACGCCTCCATCAACGGCCTGCGCTGATCAAGATAGTTCGTGCGCCTGTAAGCCGCCTCGACCCGATTAGGGTTCGTGTGCGCTAGCGCGGCTTCCACGATCTCGCCTGGTACAGAGGTTTGCTCTGCTGCCCAGTCACGAAAAGCCGATCGCCAACCGTGTACAGTGGAGGAAGGCGACAGGATCTTGTGCACCTTCGAAAGCGCCACGTCTGACAACGCCTCACCTTTCCTAGAGGGAAACACGAGGTCGCTTGTACCCCGAATTTCCTGCATCCGCTTGACCACCGCGACAGCGTCAGAAGACAAGGGAATGGTATGCTCCACCCCTGCCTTGATACGATCGCCGGGGATTTTCCACTCGGCCCTGTCCAGATCGAATTCCGCCCACTTGGCGCCACGAGCCTCACCTGACCGGCAGACGGTCAGCATCACCAACTCAAGCGCCGCCCTACTGATCGACTCCGATGAATTGCGAAGCTGTGACACATAGGCGGCCGCTTCAGTGTACGGGATCGCTGCAAAGTGCCCGCGGCTATCCGTGCCCCGTGCATTCGGATTGCGCTTCGGCTGCTGGGGAAGTCCCATGCGGATCGCCTTTACCGGCAGCTCATGGTCGCGGTATCCATGGGCGACCGACCAAGCGACCACGGAAGCTATGCGCTGGAGAACGCGGCGAGCTGTTTCCGGCTTTGTCGTCCAGATAGGCTTGATCGCCCGCACCACGGCTGGCCCGTCAACATGGTCGATCGATAGATTGCCTAGCGTGGAAAAAGCGTAGCTGGTCAGGGAATCAATCCATTGGTCTTGATGCTTGGCGTTGCGAAACCCTGCCTTTCGCTCCTCATGCGCCTTCGTAGCGGCAGCTTTGAAAGTCGGAATGGTGCGAGCCGCAGCGCGCTTGGCAGCCACCGGATCGATGCCGTCGCGCGACTGGTTGCGCATTTCCCCAGCGCGGCGCCGGGCGTCCTTCAGCGAAACCTCCGGATAGGGCCCGAGACCAATATCGCGCCTGCGCTTTGATGGGTCGAGCACGCGGGCAATCCAAGAGCGGGAGCCGGATTTCGTCACCACCAGAATGAGGCCGTCTCCGACCGAATAACGGCCTGGCGCCTTCATGGCAGCCACCTCTTTGTCGGTTGCGGACTTGGTGCGGCGTGTGGGTTTAATGTCGACCATACCCACATAAATGACAACACTAGGCGTGCGCTGTCAAGATAGGGATTGAGAAAACATGACAAGAACAACGGCAGAAAATCGCGACATTTCGGCAGCAATTTGAGAGGCGATGATGTGGGTTGATCGTCTAATTCGGCGGACTCCGTCTCCGCCATTTTTCCTTTGCCGCATATGTTGCTGACCACTTCAGTCGGAAAGTGGCACCCCGCCGCCATGATCGCCCACGGTTGGGACGATGCCGGGCGTCTTCTCTCCCATGCTTGGCCTTTTCGCGTCGAGCGGGTAAAGCCCCCGGCCATGACAGACACAGTTGCACATCCTAAGCCCAAGGACTGGATTTTGGGCATTCACGCCTATGTGCCCGGCAAGGCCGCGACCGATGATGGTCGGCCGCTGGTGAAGCTTTCCGCCAACGAAAATCCGCTGGGTACGGGCCAGGCGGCGCGCGAGGCGTTCATGGCCGCCGCCGCCGACATGGCGACCTATCCCGACCCCGCGGCGAGCAAGCTGCGCGCGGCCATCGGAGCCAAGCACGGGCTGGACCCGGCGCGCATCATCTATGGCACCGGATCGGACGAATTGCTGCACCTGGCGGCGAGCGGCTATGCCGGGCCGGGCGACGAAATCCTCTATGTGCGCTACGGCTTTGCCGTCTACGACATCGCCGCGCGGCGCGTCGGCGCGACGCCTGTCATCGCGCCGGACAAGGATTATGCGACCGACGTCGACGCGCTGCTGGCTGCGGTGACGGAACGCACCAAGGTCGTATTCCTTGCCAACCCGAACAACCCGACGGGCACCATGACCAGCCGGGCCGAGATTGCGCGTCTGCATGCGGGCCTGCGCCCCGACATATTGTTCGTGCTGGATCAGGCCTATGCCGAATATCTGGAAGAGGGCGAGGATGATGGCGGGCTGGCGCTGGCCCGCGAGGCATCCAATGTGTTCGTGACGCGCACTTTTTCGAAAATCTATGGGTTGGCCGCCGAGCGGATCGGCTGGGGCTATGGATCGCCCGAGGTGATCGACATTCTCCACCGCATCCGTGCGCCCTTCAACGTCACGACCGTGGGCCAGGCCGCGGCGATCGCGGCGATCGGCGATGATGATTGGGTGGAGCGCAGCCGCGCGCACAACAACCAGTGGCGCGAATGGCTGGCGGGCGAGGTCGGATTGCTGTCCAACCACGGGCTGCGCGCGATCCCCAGCAAGACGAATTTCCTGCTGATCCTGTTCGAGGGCAAGCTGACCGCCGAAGCGGCGATGAAGGGATTGTGGGACGAAGGCTTCGCCACCCGCTGGCTGCCCGGGCAGGGCCTGCCCAATGGCCTTCGCATCACCATCGGCACCGAGGAACAGACCCGCGCGGTCGCTGCCAGGCTGCGCGCCATGGCGGAGGCCGCCTGACGCCATGCTGCCCTTTGCCCGCGTCACCATCATCGGCCTGGGGCTGATCGGCTCCTCGCTCGCCCGCGCGATCCGGGCGGACATGCCGACCGTGCAAGTGACCGGGCATGACGCCGATGCGGCCGTGCGCGACATAGCGCGGCGGATCGATCTGTGCGACGATATTACCGACACGGCGGGCGCGTCTGTGACCGACGCCGACCTGGTGATATTGTGCGTGCCGGTGCGCGCGATGGGCGCGGTGGCGGCAGAAATTGCCGATGACCTGCCCGCCGACGCCATCGTCAGCGACGTGGGATCGTGCAAGGCGGACGTGCTGGCGCAGCTGAGTACCGCGCTGCCCGGCCGCACCATCATTCCCGCCCATCCGGTCGCCGGCACGGAAAATAGCGGCCCCGAAGCGGGCTTCGCCACGCTGTTCAAGGGCCGCTGGTCGATCGTGACGCCGCCCGCCGATGCCGACCCGGCGGCGGTCGAAAGGGTCGCCGAACTGTGGCGGCGCGTGGGCGCGGATGTCGAGGTGATGGACCCGGCGCATCATGACCTGGTGCTGGCGGTGACGAGCCACCTGCCGCACCTGATCGCCTATACCATTGTCGGCACGGCCAGCGATCTTGAGGATGTGACCCAGAGCGAGGTCATCAAATATTCGGCCGGCGGCTTTCGCGATTTCACCCGCATCGCCGCGTCCGACCCGACCATGTGGCGCGACGTGTTCCTGGCGAACAAGGATGCGGTGCTGGAAATGCTGCAACGCTTTTCCGAGGATCTGTCGGCGCTGCAACGCGCGATCCGGTGGAATGACGGCGATGCGCTATTCAGCCTGTTCACCCGCACGCGCGCCATTCGCCGGTCGATCATCGAACAGGGGCAGGATGACGCCAAGCCGGACTTCGGCCGGTCGCACTAAGCGGGGATTGTCTGCTGCTTTTCAAGCCTGTGGCGGGTTAAGCACATTGATCGCGGCGTGAACGATCCGTTCCGCCTCCTTGCGATCCAGGCCGGTGGGGACGATCGCCCCGACCTTGTAAGTGATCGTGCCGGCGCGCTTCATGAAGCGCCCGCGCGGCGACACGCGGCCGCTGTCCACCGCAATAGGCACCACCGGCAGGCCTAGCAGGCTGTAAAGCCCGGCAAAGCCCGATTTGAGCGGCGGCGCTTCGCCATGGGGCACGCGCGTGCCTTCAGGAAAGAGGCAGATGGCCCGGCCCTGCGCGGTCGCCGCGCGCGCCGCCGAGCTCGGCATCGCCCATGTGCTGCAGGGAATCGACGACAAGCGCGCGGCCTTCGACGCGCTGTGCGCCCGCCTGGGCGTCGGCGCCGACGAGGCGGGGTTCATGGGCGACGAACTGATGGACGTGCCGGTCCTGCGCCGCTGCGGGTTCGCCTGCGCGCCGCCGGAGGCG
>NZ_DJDV01000015.1:0-18228 GCF_002431195.1 Sphingobium sp. UBA5915
AGATCGGAGACCCGGGCCGGCTCGGCCCGGCCCGGTTCAGGGATCAACCGGTTCTGGTGCGCGCGCCGTAATCGCCTGCGCGGCGGCCATGGCGATGGCGAAGCTGTGCTTACGCGCATCAGGATCGTGGATCTGCCCGGTCAGGATGATTTCATCGGCCTGTGTGCGATCCAGAAAGGCGGCAAGATCGCGTTCGACATCTTGCCTGGTGCCGATGCTCGACACGCTCAACACGTCGGCCAGCATCGCGCGCGCCTGCATGGGCAGGCTGGCCAGATAATCGGGCACCGGCGGTTGCAGCTTGCCCGGCTGGCCAGTGCGCAGCCGCACGAAAGCCTGCTGCATCGAACTGGCGAGCAACGTCGCCTCTTCCTGGCTGTCGGCGGCGAAGACGTTATAGGCCGCCATGACATAGGGCCGGTCGAGCTGGGCGGAAGGGCGAAAGTCGCGCCGGTAGATGGCGATCGCCTCATCCAGCGCGGCCGGCGCGAAGTGCGAGGCGAAGGCATAGGGCAGGCCCAGCGCGGCTGCGAGTTGCGCGCCATAGAGGCTTGAACCCAAGATCCACAGCGGCACGTCCGCACCGGCGCCCGGTGTCGCCTGAATGCCCAGTCGATCGTCGCCCGCTAGAAAAGCCTGCAATTCCATCACGTCGCGGGGGAACTGATCAGCGCCGCCGCTGAGGTTCCGGCGGATCGCCTGCGCGACCTTCTGATCCGACCCCGGCGCCCGGCCAAGGCCCAGGTCGACGCGGCCGGGAAACAGCGCGTCGAGCGTGCCAAACTGTTCGGCGATCACCAACGGCGCATGATTGGGCAGCATGATGCCGCCCGCGCCGATGCGCATGGTGGAGGTGGCATGGCCGATATGCGCCAGCACCACGGCGGTCGCGGCCGATGCAATCCCCGCCATGCCATGATGCTCGGCCACCCAGAAACGGTGATAGCCAAGGCGTTCGGCATGGGCGGCAAGGTCAGCTGTCTGGGCCAGCGCGGACGCGACGTCGCCGCCTTCGCGCACGGGGACAAGGTCGAGCAGGGAAAAGCGTGTCATGCCCACCATATGGGGGCATGATGCGTTTCAGTTCAAGACGTATTGGGTGAGGTCTGCTATCAGCCCGCGCGCCCGAAGCTGGCCTGCGGCGCGGCCACGCGGCGGCCAAAGCCTCCCGGGCGGCGCGCCGCCAAAGGATTGGCATCACGGTCGAGCAGGGCGATGGTTTCGCTAAAACAGGGGCGTAGCGCGACGATCGTTTCAATGAGCTCGTCGGGCGTCTCATGCATTTCAACACAGCGGCGCGCGGTCATTTCGATCGTCTCGGCAAGCGCCGACAGGCGATGCGCACAGAATTGGGCGGATTCGCCCTTCAGCGTATGGGCCGGGCGCACCAGCGCGGTTGCATTGCGGGTGCGCATGGCTTCCTCGATCTCATGGATCGATTTGACGCCGTCTTCCTTGAAATAGCTCAGGATGCGCAAATAGGCTGCGCCCAGCTCCGCGCGCGCGCGCGCCAGCTCGGTCAAGTCCACCAGGTCGGATTGTTGATGCAGCACGCGCCACTCCCTTACATGCGCGTGCGAACATAAGGGGGGCGCGTAAACAGCCGGTTAAATTTCGTGGGCTTCGGGTCCGCTCACGCGATGCGAAAGCCGATAGCGATCCTGCCCGATCGCGGCGAAATCCCAGCCATGCTGGGCCGAGAGCGCGGCCAGTTCCGCGCCCGCTATGGGATCATCCGCCTCGATCAGGATGGCATGCGCCTCCCGCATCGCGCGGGCGGCGCGCAGTGCGGGCCAGGGGCACTTCATCCCCCGCGCGTTGATCGCCACCGAATCATCGTCATTTGCCAAAGGGGTTCTTCGCGCTGCGCAGCGTCAGCCGCACCGGCACCGCGCCAAAGCCCAGTTCCTTGCGGATGCCGTTCACCAGATAGCGGCGATAGCTTTCGGGCAGTTCGTCGAGCCGTGTGCCGAACAGAACGAAGGTCGGCGGCCGCGTCTTGTTCTGGGTAATGTAGCGCAACTTGATGCGCTTGCCGCCGGGCGCTGGCGGCGGATTGGCCTCCAGCGCGCGCTCGAACCAGCGATTGAGGATGCCGGTGGAAATACGCTGCGACCAGGCGGTGCGCGTTTCGAACGCGACATGGATCAGGTCATCCAGGCCCTTTCCGGTCGCGGCCGACACGGTCATGATCGGCACGCCGCGCACCTGCGCCAGACCGTCGGACAGCGCCTGCTTGATGCCCTGATAGAGCGCCGAGCCATTGTCCACCGTATCCCATTTGTTGAGCGCGATGACGAGCGCACGCCCTTCCTCCAGCACCTTGTCCGCGATGCGCAGATCCTGCGCTTCCAGCCCGCGCGTGGAATCGAGCAACAGCACGACCACTTCGGCAAAGTTCACAGCGTTCAGGCCATCGCTGACCGCCAGCTTCTCCAGCTTGTCCTGCACCTTCGCGCGCTTGCGCATGCCCGCTGTGTCGATGAGGCGCACGGGCCGCTCCAGCCCCTCGCGGCTGGTCCAGCTCCAGTCGACGGCGATGCTGTCGCGGGTGATGCCGGCCTCCGGCCCCGTCAGCAACCGGTTTTCACCCAACAACCTGTTGATAAGAGTGGACTTTCCTGCGTTCGGGCGGCCCACGATCGCCAGTTTGAGTGGCGCGTTCTCCATGTCCGCTTCGCTGTCGCCGTCGGCTTCCGGCTCCTCCTCTTCCTCACGGTCGAGGTGAGGCAGCAATGCCTGGAACAGGTCGGCCATGCCCTGGCCATGTTCGGCGGAAAAGGGGATGGGTTCGCCAAGGCCCAGGCCAAAGGCTTCCATGACGCCGCCTTCCGACGCTCGGCCTTCCGCCTTGTTGGCGACCAGCACGACGGGCGCATCGCCTTCGCGCAGCCAGCGGGCAATTTCCTCGTCCAGCGGCGTGATGCCTGCGCGCGCGTCGACCAGGAACAGAGCGACGTCGCAATTGTCGACCGCCGCCTCCGTTTGGATACGCATCCGGCCCGGCAGCGACTGCGGGTCTTCATCCTCATAGCCGGCGGTGTCGATGATGGTGAAGTCCAGACCCAGAAGATGCGCCTCACCTTCCCGCCGGTCGCGCGTCACGCCCGGCTGGTCATCCACCAGCGCCAGCTTCTTGCCGACCAGGCGGTTGAACAGGGTGGACTTGCCCACATTGGGGCGTCCGACGATCGCTACGGTGGGCAGCATGGCCCTTATCCTTCCAGTCAAAAAACAGATGCTCCCGCGCGGGCAGGGGGCTGGCCCATCGAGTGGACCCCACCCCCTGCCTGCGCAGGAGCACGCTTAGCATGAGTATGCGGCTTAACGGAACGCCGTCAGCTTCCCGTCGTCGGCCAATATGTAGAGCATGTTGTTGGCGACGACCGGGGACAGCGACATGGAACGGTCCATGTCGACTGTCGACTGAACATCGCCAGACGCGGGATCGACATAGACCATTTCGCCCCGCGTGGACACCACGATCAGGCGGCCGCCCGCCAGCACCGGGCCAGTCCAGCGGATCGCCTTGTCCTTCTTCTTTTCCTTCACCCAGCGGCGCAGCTGGCTGATCCAGCGGATCTTGCCGGTCGCGCGCGATACACACAGCAGCTTGGCATCGCTAGTGACGGCGAAAACCCATTCGCCCACCACCGCCGGCGTCGAAATGCCCGCGATGTTGATTTCCCAGATGCGCTGGCCGCTGGTGAGTTCATAGCTGGCCATGCGACCGCCCTGGCCAATGGCGAAGACGCGACCGCGGTCGATAACCGGATCGGCATCGATGTCGGTCAGCGTGGCGACAGCGGTCGAAATGCTGGTGCGCGACAGCGCGTCACCCCACAGCGAACGGCCATTTTCATAGCGATAGGCGGAAATTTCGCCCGAGCTGTAGCCGGCGATCACCGTGCCTTGCGCGGCGGCCGGGGCTGCAACGCCGAAGATGCCCGTTACCTGCAACGTTCCGCTGTCGGTCCATTGGGTGACGCCGTCGCTCTGGTTCAGCGCGAAAATCTGGTTGTCCTGTCCCATGACATAGACATGGCCATTTTCCAGCGTCGGCGCGCCGCGCAGCGGACCGCCCAAATGCTTTTGCCACAGGATCTTGCCGGTCGCCGCTTCCATCGCGACCACATCGCCGACGCCCGTGCTGGCGAACAGTCGGTCGCCCAGCACGCTGACGCCACCGCCGAACAGCGCCCGGCCATTGCCTTCGGCCGGCAGCGATGTCTGCCACAATCTGGAGCCGCTCGCGGCGTCGAAGGCGATGACATGCGCGCCCGCGTCGATGACATAGAGCTTGCCGTCCGACACCACGGGGGACGCGGCCAGGCGCGCCTGGGGCTTGCTGCCCTGAATGGAGACAGTCCAGGCCTGGCTCGGCGATCCGGCCAGCGAGACATGGCCCATCGCCTTGGACGAATTGCCGCCCGGCTGGCTCCAGCTGTCGTTGACATAAGGGGCGGGCAGGGTGACGGGCACGTCCGCCAGCGCCGGGTCCACTTCCACGCCCTGTTCGTTGGACAGGATCGACACGCGGTTGCCGACCACCGGGGTCTTGGGGCCGCCCTTCTTGCCACCGATGATGCCACAGCCCGCCAACATCGCGATCATCGCCGCCACGGTCATGGCGCGGCCCATAGGCGCCAGGCTCTTCATGCTCACCATCGCCATCTTGTCGCTCATCCCTCGCTCGGCTCTGCCGGAAACTCTACCGCGTCTATCCCCATGACGCCCGCCATCTGACGCGCGCGTGAACGGATCGACTGCGGCACCTTGTCATCCTTGGCCATGGCCGCGAACATTGGGCCGGCCAGATCATTCTTGCCCATCTTCATATACGCGACCGCGACCAGTTCGCCCGCGCTGCCGAACCAGGGCGCGCCTTCCACCGCCAGCGGCTTCAGCCGGTCGACCACCTGCTGGGGTTTCAGGCTGTCGAATTCCAGCGATGTCTGGCGGATCAGCGCCAGGTCGCGATAGGGCTGGTCCAGGCTGTCGTCGGCGGCAATCGCGCGATAGGCGGCGATTGCGGCCTTGGCGTCGCCCTTGCGCGCGGCGACGCCCGCCTGCACCAGAAGCGCCGATGCGCGATAGCCCGGCTGGCTGGCCTTGGTCAGCGCGGCGAGTTGCTTGGGATCGGGCGTTCCGCCGCCGACCGCCGTGTCGAGCAGCGTGTCCATCTGTTCCGACACCGCTTCCGACTGCGTTTTTTGATGATGCTGCCAGTAGAGCCACCCGCCAAAGGCCGCCAGACCCACCACCAGCAGGACGATGAGGATGCGGCCATAGCGTTGCCAGAAGGTCGTCAACTGGTCCTGCCGGACGGCGTCATCGACCTCACGCATGAAGGCTTCGCTGTTTTGCGGCGTCAGGGCCACGATATTCTCCGAGAAATGGATCAGAAACGTCTGGCGGAAGGCGCGATCAATAGCGGCGCTTATGCCACAGGCAAATCACTTTTTGGGGCGATAGACCTGATCGTCGGTGGGGAAGGCGCGGCTGCGCACATCGGCGGCGTAGCGGGCGGCGGCGTCGCTGATGGTTTCGGCCATGGCGCCATAGCGTTTGACGAAGCGGGGCGTGCGTTCGAACATGCCCAGCATGTCCTCGGCCACCAGCACCTGCCCGTCGCAGCGCGCCGATGCGCCAATGCCGATGACCGGCACCGCCACCGTATCGGTAATGAGGTCGGCCAGTTCTTCCATCACGCCTTCGACCACCATGGCGAAGGCGCCGGCGGATGCGACGGCGCGGGCGTCGCCCACGATCTTGGCATGTTCCGCCTCGCTCTTGCCGCGCGCGCCATAGCCGCCCAGCGCATTCACCGCCTGGGGCGTCAGGCCGATATGCGCCATTACCGGTATGCCGCGCTGGCTGAGAAAGGCGATGGTGTCGGCCATGGCCTCCCCGCCCTCCAGCTTGACGCCCGCCGCGCCGGTTTCAGCCAATATGCGGCTGGCGCTGGCAAAGGCCTGCTGCGGGGACGCTTCATAGCTGCCAAAGGGCATGTCGACGATGACGACGCTGTGATAGCTGCCACGCACAACCGCCGCGCCATGGGCGATCATCATGTCCAGCGTCACGGGCAGGGTAGAAGGCAGGCCGTAGATCACCTGGCCCAGCGAATCGCCTACCAGCAGCAGGTCGCAATGCGGATCGAGCAATTGCGCTTGCCGCGCGGTGTAGGCGGTCAGCATGACGAGCGGCTCGGCGGTCTGCCCGTCCACCTTGCGCCGCTGAATGGCGGGCACGGTCAGCCGCTTCATCGGCGCTGGCGTCGGTGTGGCGCGGCTTGTCGCGGTATCGATCGTGAAGGTCGTGGACATGATGGCGCTCTACCCCAGCGCGGGGCGCGGCGCAAATCATGCAAAGGGAAGAGGAGCGGCACTGCCATGCCGCTCCTCCTCAGGGGGCCGTACTTTAAAAATCCGCCTTGATGGTGAGGCCATAGGTGCGCGGGTCGCCCGGCTGCCCGGCGATCAGGCCGGTATTGCCCGGCGTTGTCGCCAGCACCTCCATATAATTGCGGTCAAAGATGTTGCGCACCCAGCCATAGACGTTGATCCCGTCGCTGTTGCGGAAGCCCAGGCGCAGATTGTTGAGGCTGTATCCCTTGATATCCATATAGATGGAGCGGGACGCGTTTGACGAGAAGGTCGAGCGATAGCTGCCGTCCCAGCCGATATAAAATTGTCCGTCGCCGCCCAGCAGGGCTGTAGGCACGTTGAATTCCACGCCGTAGGATAGCGAATATTTGGAGATGCCGGGCAGCAATTGGCCGGATATGTCGCAGGTGGCCGGGCTGGACGATCCGCCTGACAGTTCGGGCGGGCAGGGGGCATTGGTGAAGCGCAGATATTTGGGGTCGGTATAGGCACCGCTGGCATAGGCGCTGATCCGGTCGGACGGACGGACGGAGAAGTCCGCCTCGATCCCGCGCACTCGCACCTTGTCCGCATTGGCGAGATAGCCGCGCAGGACGCTGTTCTGGCCATTGTTCACGATCGCCTGATAATCGCGGATTTCGGTCCAGAAGCCGCTCAGGTTGAGCGTCGCGCGCTTGTCCCAGAATTGCGTCTTGAGGCCCACTTCATAATGGTTGACCTTTTCCGGCTTGACGGTCGCCACGTCCAGCTGCGGGTTGCCGTTCGCGTCCAGCGGCACGCCGTTCAGGTTGATGCCGCCCGATTTGAAGGCGCGCGACCAGGTGGCATAGGCCATCACATCGTCGCTCACTTCATAGGATGCGGTCAGGTCCCAGGACAGGTTCCAGTCGCTGAACCTAGCGTCGAAGGACTGCGGCGCCAGCACGCCCCGTTGCGCGACGATCCAGGGGTCGGTGCTGGCGAAGGTGACGGTCTGACGCGTGCCGTCCGACGCGGTGCCGGTGACGACCGAATCATAGCTGCCGGTCTTGCGGTCATAGTTGAGCCGCAGCCCCGGCTGAAGGCTGAGCCGATCGGTCACATGCCAGGTCAGTTGCCCGAACAGCGCGGCGCTGCTGTTCTTGAGGCGAATGTCATTGTCGGCGGTCAGCCCTTCCAGCACGGCCGGGATTTGCGACAGCGGGCTGGATGGGTTGAGCAGCCATGCGCTGGCGTCTGCGCCCTGCACCTGGCTGCCGGTGGTGTGGATCGTCTGGTGAAAGGCGAACGCGCCGACGACAAAGTCGATCGTCTGCCCTTCCTGCGCATAGCGCAGTTCCTGGGTCCATTGCTTCTGCTGGGTCGGGTTCTGCGACTTGGCAGTGATATCAAGGCCGGTGAAATCGCGGTCGTTGGACGGCTGCCAGTCCCAGTAGCGATAGGCCGACACCGATGTCAGCGTTCCAGCGCCAAGGTCCCATTCCGCCCGAAGCGACGCGCCACCCATTTCGTTGCGGGCGCGCAGCGCAGCGTCCAGGTCGGTCAGGCGGTCATAGGGATCGGTGCTCGGCACGCTATAGCCCAGCGCCGCCGTCAGGGCAGGATATTGGCGGTTGGCCGCGCGCTGCGTCGGGCCATAGCCGGCATAGATTTGCGCGCAGCAGACCGGGTTCTGGAGATTATAGTCACCAGACAGAGTGAGGCTGAGCGTATCGGTCGCCTTCCACAGCAAGGATCCCTTGAGGCCCAGGAAATCCTGGCTGTTGACGCGCTGGTCGGTGGCGACGTTGTAAATCGTGCCATTGCGATCCGTGACCGATGCGCCGATGCGCACGGCCAGCCGGTCGGTGATCGGTCCCGACACCGTCGCCTTGGCCTGTTTGAAGCCAAGATTGCCGACAGAGATTTCCGCCTTGCCCTCATAGCTGAAGCTGGGCGCGCGGGTGGTGATGTTGATCGCGCCGGCGGTCGTGTTCTTGCCATAGAGCGTGCCCTGCGGCCCGCGCAGGACTTCCACCTGCTCGATATCGACGAAATCCAGCGTCGCGGCGGCGACCCGGTTATAATAGACCTGATCGATATAGATGCCCACGCCCTGTTCGATGCCGTCATTGGTGAGGCCGAGCGGCGCGCCGATTCCGCGAATGTTGATCGAACTGTTGCGCGGGTTGGTGGAATAGAATTGCAGCGTCGGCTGCAACTGCGTCAGCCGCTGGATATTGTAGCTGCCAGTCTGCTCGATGGCGTCGGCGTTCAGGACGGAAACCGAGAGCGGCACATCCTGCAACTCCTCTGCGCGGCGACGGGCGGTGACGACGATGGCGCCGCCGACGATGGCCGCGTCCGCTTCCTGCGGGGCGGTGTCCTGCGCATGGGCGGCAGGCAAGATGAAGGATGCGCTCGCGACGCTCGCGAGCAACAGGAAACGCGCAATCATGACAAATCCCTTTCCGGCTGTCCGGTGGTTGTTGATCACGGCATTTCCGGCGGTCCGGTCAAAGCCACAGGTCTGTGCGGGAATGACAGGCGTTCAATTCATGCGGCTCACCCCCAAACCGCATGGGCCGATCGGGCGGGAGCCCGAAAAGGCTATGGTCGTCCGCTCAGGCGGTCAGTCGCGTCTTTTCGGTGACGTCGATCTGGACCACGCGCGCGTCATGAACGGTCAGCGTGATCGATCCGAAGCGAAGCTGTTCCAGAACATCGCGCACCTTGTCGATGCTGGCGACGATATCTCCGCGCATCCCGTCCGGGCGCGCATGGCGGTAATCGATCGGTCGTTGGTCGGTCATGGGCACCTCTTGCTGCTGCTTTTATCTCAATCATAATGGTAGACAAAAAAGGAAAAATAATGGGCGGTCAAGTTTGTCTTGTCCCACCCGAATGATGTGCGTGATGCGCTCAGGGATGGCCGGATGACCAAATGCTGCGGGTCGCTGATGGCCTTTGGCGCGGCGGGATCGGCGCCGCATCGGTGCTCAAGGCCAGGCTATGCGCGTCGCCGACCAGTTCGTCGAGCAGGCTCTGGCCAAACGCCCAGTCGCCAAGACCCGACTGCGCGTTGATATGCCCGCGATGGCCGGCATCGACAAAGCGACTGCCCCAATATTTGCCCATGCTGTGGGCGCGTTCGAAAAAGATATAGGGGTCGTCCCGGCTTGCGACCAGGATCGACGGGAAAGGCAGCGGCGATCGCGGTACCAGTCCGAAATTGCCGATCATATCGGGCGTTTCTGCCCGGTCGCAATCGGGCGGCGCGACCAGCAACGCGCCGGTCACTGGCCAGCCATAGGCCTGGTTCTGCAACGCGCCCCACCAGGCGACGGTGATGCAGCCCAGGCTATGGGCGGCCAGGACCACCGGCCCGTCAATCTGGCGGATGGCCGCGTCCAGTCGCGTCACCCAGGCGTTGCGGTTGGGGCTGGCCCAGCGGCCCAGGTCCACCCGCTGACAATCTCCGCGCTGATCTTCCCACAGCGTTTGCCAGTGGCCTTCTCCGCTATTGTTAAGGCCCGGTACGGTCAGCACCACGGGCGACCGGCGGCTACCGGCAGATCCGAATCGGTTCATGGTCCTTCTCCTCATCGTAATGGGGTGAAGACCTATACTCTATTTAATCAGTAGACAATAAAATGTCGCTCAGCTGTGCCTGGGCGTCGCCATCCGGAAAGCAAAAAGGGGGCGGCAACGCCTAGCTGCCGCCCCCGACTAGCGCTGGGAAACGCTCTTACCAGGGATAGACCACGCCATAATATTGATAGACGTTGCGGCCATAGGCCTCGTCATAATCGGGGCGGGCATCGGCTGCGTAGCGCGGGGCATTGTCCAGCACGTCTTTGTCCAGGTCGATCACATAGCCGCCCTTGTCGGTGTCATAGGTCAGGACCGACCAGGGCAGCGGATAATGATCGTTGCCAATGCCCAGGAACCCGCCGAAGGACAGGACGGCATAGCGCACCTGACCGCTGCGCTTTTCGACCATGAAATTGTCGATCTTGCCCAGATGCTCGCCTTCCCGGTTGTAGACGGCGGTTCCTTCCACCCGGTCGGATGCGATAAGGTCGTTCCGGCTGTCAGCCATAAAATCGGTCATTGTCACTCTCCTGCATGAAATTGCCTATCTAATGGCAACAAGGCGGGGCCACAGGGGTTCCCCCTTTCTTTGCCATGGAGACGCATATGAAGATCAATCGCAGCGGATCGGCGGCCTGGAGCGGCGGCCTGAAGGACGGGAAGGGCACCATCTCGACCCAGAGCGGCGCGCTCGACGCCTATCCCTATGGTTTCGCCACGCGGTTTGAAGGCGTGCCCGGCAGCAACCCCGAAGAACTGATCGCCGCCGCCCATGCGTCCTGCTTCACCATGGCGCTCTCGATGATCCTGGGCGAAGCCGGGCTGACCGCGGAGAAGATGGAAACCAGCGCTGTCGTGACCCTGGAACAACAGGATGGCGGCTTCGCCGTCACCGCCAGCCGCCTGTCGCTCAAGGCGACCATCCCCAGCGCCGACGATGAAACATTTCAGGAGCTTGCGGCCAAGGCGAAGGCCAATTGCCCGATTTCCAAGCTGCTGAAGGCCGAGATCAGCCTCGAGGCGGAACTGCTGAACTGACGACCGGTCGCCTGGCGCGGACATGTTCGCGCCAGGCGATATACAGGCCGCTGGCAACGATCAGGGCCGCGCCGATCCAGGTGGTGGCGAGCGGCCAGTTCTCGCCGATTGCAACGCCCAGCAACGTGGTCCAGATGATCGCGCTATAATCCATCGGCAGGACGACGGATACCGGTCCCCAGCGCAGCGCGGCGGTCAGACATAGCTGTGCAATGCCGCCGAACAGGCCGATCATCAGCAACAGGCCCCATGTCATCCAATCGTGATTTTGCGCGACAAAGGGCATGGCCAGCCCCAGCGGGATCATCGACAGGGTCGTGAACCAGAAGACGACGACGCCGGCTGGTTCTGTCCGACCAAGTTCGCGCAGGACCAGGCTGACACTGGCCGTCACCAGCGCCGCAGCGATGGCGACGGCCACGCCCTGAAGCGGGAAATGGCCGGCATCCGGCCGGATCATCACCAGCACGCCGACAAAGCCAAGCGCCACCGCGCCCCAGCGATGCCATCCGGTCGCCTCGCGCAGGATGAGCGCGGAGAGGATGGTGCCGAATATGGGCATGGTGAAGCCGATCGTCGCGGCTTCAGCAGGTGGCAGCAGGATATAGGAGAGGAAATTGAGGCACATGCCGGTGAGGCCTATGGCCATGCGGCTGGCATGGACGCCGATCCGCTTGGTGCGCACGGTCGCAAGCCCGCCTGCCGACATGAGCCAGATCGTCACCACCGGCAGGGCGAGCGCCTGGCGATAGAAGAGAGATTCGATGACATGCACGCCGCGCTCGCTTGCCAGCCGCACCGTGATGAACATCACCGACAGGCAGATGACGGCGGTCAGGCGCAGCGCAATGGCGAAAAGCGGGCGATGGGGGCGGGCGGGGGCAGTCACGCCCCCGCCTTAGCCTACCCGGGCGCAGGCGCAAGCAGCTTGCCCGCTGCCCGGATCATGCCGTGGGCTTGCGGAATTTCAGCGTCATCCGGTCGCTTTCACCGATGCCCATATATTTGGCCTTGTCGACATCCTTGTTGCGCAGCACTGGCGGAAGGGTCCACACGCCCTTGTCCCAATCGGCCGTATCCTTGGGATTGGCGTTCACTTCGGACGCGCCGACATATTCAAATCCCGCATCCTCGGCCAGCTTGCGCACAGTCGAAACCTTGAGATAGCCGCTCTTCATTTCCGCCGCGCTGTCGCGATCCTCCGGCAGGCGGTGATCGACCACGCCCAGCGTGCCGCCGGGTTTCAGCATCGTGTAGAAGGCCTTGAACGTATCGGCCGCCTTGCCGCCCATGACCATGTTGTGGACATTGCGGAAGGTCAGGACCGTGTCCACGCTGCCCGCAGGGATGCTGGCGGCCTCTTCGGGATAGGCGACCAGCTTGACCTGATCATAGACCGGATTGGACGCCAGGAAGCTCTTATACCCTTCCAGATAGCTGCCGCTCGGTTGCAAGGCGTAAAAGGTGCCGTGATCACGGATCAGCGGCGCCAGAATTTCCGAATACCAACCGCCGCTGGGCGAATATTCGACCACGGTCTGCATTGGCGTGACGCCGAAAAAGGCGAGCGTCTCGGCCGGATGGCGATATTGGTCGCGCGCGACATTGGCGGGCTTGCGGGTGGGCGCGGCAACCGCGGCGGCGATCGGATCGGCCGCCATCTGGTGGCCGGCATGGGCATCATGCTGCGCCAGCAGCGGCATGGCGGGCAGGGCAAGGCCGGCAATCGCCAGGCCAATCGGAACAAGACGGTTCATGGCACCAATCCTCTCTTCATCGCGGATGAAGGCAGATGTGCCGTTGTCGACAGGGGTGCGCAAGGGGCGGCGGGGAATATTCCCCGCCAGCCACGCAATGTTACAGACAGGCTTCCAGGAAAGGCTGGTCGAACCCGAACATCCGCGCCTTGTCCAGCGTATAGGGGCGCAGCCCCATGGAGCGATATTCGCCTACGATCTTCCCGCTATCGTCCTCGTCATGATATTCGAACTTGAACAGTTCCTGCGTGACGATGACGTCGCCTTCCATGCCGATGACTTCGGTCACGTTGGTGACGCGGCGCGACCCGTCGCGCAGGCGCTTCACCTGGACGATGAGGTCCACCGAATCGGCGATCTGCTTGGAAATGGCTTCCTTGGGGATCTTGATGTCGCCCATCAGGATCATGTTTTCCATACGGCCCAGGCATTCGCGCGGGCTGTTGGCGTGAAGCGTACACATCGACCCGTCATGGCCTGTATTCATCGCGGCGAGCAGATCGAAACATTCCGCGCCGCGAATTTCGCCCAGGATGATGCGGTCAGGGCGCATACGCAGGGCGTTCTTGACGAGGTCGCCGATGGTGATCGCGCCTTGCCCTTCAAGGTTGGGCGGCCGCGTTTCGAGCGGCAGCCAGTGCGGCTGTTGCAGGCGCAGTTCGGCCGCGTCCTCGATCGTCAGCACGCGCTCGCCCGGGTCGATCATCTTCGACAGGGCATTAAGCATTGTCGTCTTGCCCGAACCGGTGCCGCCCGAAATGACGATGTTGAACCGGCACGCGCCCGCGATCTTGAGCGCGGTCGCCATCTTCGGCGACATTGCGCCCCATTGCGCCAACATGTCGATGGTGATCGGCTTGGCCGAAAATTTACGGATCGAAATCGCCGTGCCGCGCAGCGAAAGCGGTGGTACGATGACGTTGACGCGCGAACCGTCGGGGAGGCGGGCGTCGGCCAGCGGCGTGGTCTGATCGACGCGGCGGCCGACCTTGTTCACGATGCGCTGGGCGATCTGAAACAGATGCTCCTCATCGCGGAACTTGATCGGCGCGACCTGCAGCTTGCCCTTCTTTTCGATATAGGTCTGTTCCGGGCCATTGACCATGATGTCGGTCACATCCGGGTCGGACAGCAGCTCTTCGAGCGGCCCAAGGCCCAGCAGTTCATCGACCAGCACTTTTTCCAGCGCGAATTGTTCGCGGCGGTTGAGCGTCAGTTTCAGTTCCGCCAGCACTTCCATGATGATCGGGCGGAACTCCTCCGCCAGTTCATCCTTGGTCAGCGTCGCCGCCGCTTCGGGATCGACACGCTCCAGCAGGCGGGGCAGCACCTGTTCCTTGATCTTGTGGACGCTGGCTTCAAAACCCTGCGGCCCGGCATCGGGCACATGCTCTGCATTGGCGCGCTCGGACAGGCGCGACATGGCGTCGGCGTTGCGCTGCATCTGGCTGGTCGGCGCGGCAAGCGGATCGAACGGTGCTTCGCCGGGCAGGGATGCGATATCCAATGGCGGAAATTGATCGCCGCCGACCGGCAACTCCTCTTTGGTGGCGGTCCCGCCCCCCTGCATCGGGCGTGCAATGCCAAAGCCGGGCTTGGCGCCGGCAGGTCCATTCTTCCGTCCAAAGGCGCTCATATTTCTCCGCCATCATTGCATGATCGGTCCGGCAAACCCGATAGGACCGATGTAAGACTGAAAAAGGTGAATAGGCTGGAAACTTTGATAAATGCCTAATGCCGGGGGCTGGCGATCGCAGGCGCAGTGACGAAGCGCGGGTCCGTGCCGAACCATGCGCCCACCAGCCGCGCGCCATCCAGCAGCTTGCGGCCCTGCGGCGTGATGTGGATGCGCCCCTGGTCTACCCGGATATTGCCCGACAGGCTCTGTTCGGCGATCCGCCGGTCGATCTGGCGCATGTCGCCCAGATACTGGCGGACATAGACCTGTTCCAGCCCCGCAGCGTCCAATTGCCCGTCCTGCCGCTCGATCCGCGCCAGTAGGAACATGGTGATCGACCGGTCGAAGGTGACGGGAAAGACGATCAGGAAGCTGATGTTGAAGGCAAGCGACAGGGCGACCGCGCCCACCAGCGTCTCCGGGGGCAGGTTAAGCCGATGCCGCGCGACGATGCCGGCGAACAGCAGGATGAGCGCGGTCACACCGGCGATTGCCACGCCCCTGTAAAACAGAATGGCGACGTCGCCCAGCAGCGGGCTACGGATCAACGCGACATAGAGCAGGAAGCCCAGCGCCATGATGGCGCAATAGGCCAGCGCCAGCAGCAGCAGGCTGCGGATCAGGGTCATGGCAGGGTCTTTCTGGGCAGGACCTTTCGGGTCGGGGATGCGATGCAGATGTCGGCCGTGCGGTAGAGGCAGGGCAGGGCGGCGGGCGGGCCGCCCAGCGCCTTCCACGCCGGATCGCGCCGGGTGAAGAGCAGAGTGTCGCTCCGCCCGCGCGCGGCGCGATCCCGATATTGGGCCAGCGTCAGCGGCTGCGTAAAGACCGGCGTGAGCAGCGCCACGCGCGCGGCTACGGCGTGCCGGTCCGCCCCGAACAGGAAGGCGTCGCTGTCCGCAACCGCCGGCCAGTGTCGGGTATAGAGGCCGAAATCGAGCGCCCGCCGCTTGAGCACCGGATTATGTTGGAGCGTCGCGCCTTCGGGCAGATGCCGGTCGGCCCAGCGATAGGCCTCGCGCAGGGCGTAGGCCATGGCGGGGTCGTCATTCACCTCGATCGCGCGGACGGGGAAGGCGGGCGTGCGAATGAGGCGCAGGCCGACAATGTCCCAGACCGTGCCGGTGAGCCCGAGAGACAGGAGCAGTCCGCCCAGGACCCCAAAGCGCCGCGCCGCGTCGTCCTCCTGCGCCACCCGCATCGTCCAGATCATCAGCGGCACAAGGATGAACAGGGCCGCGCGCCAGCCCAGGTCATTGTTGATGATGACCGATTGCAGGAAGCTCGCGACCAACAGCCCCGCGACCATCGTCCCGAGCAGCAGGGCGCGCACCGGGCGGCCCGCCGCATCGGTCGGCCGCGCGCTGCGGGCATAGAGGCTTGCGCCCAGCATCACGAACCCGAATTCCAGCGCATAGTTGAGCGGCAGGAGGATAAGGCTCCAAAGCTGCGCGGTGAGGTCATGGCCGGCGAACAACAAAGTGAAGGGGCGGATATGCAGCGCCACCGGAAAGACATCGGGCGCGCGGCCATGGATGAGGTCGAGGCATTGGGGTACCGACAAGAGCAGGGCGACGACGCCCGACAGCAGCAGCGTGCCATCCCGCCGCCATAGCGCCATCATGCCCCAGACGATAAGGACCGGCGCGAGGGTCAGGCTGATCCACACCGACGCGCCGAACATGCTGGCATAGGCCGCGCCAGCCCCTACGGCCAGCCACAGGCGCTGCGGCGTCTCACGGCTGCGCGCCCGCGCGTTCAGCAGCAATCCTGTCCACCCCGCGACCAGCGCTAGAATGTGGTGCGGCACCCAGATGGTCGAGGTGGCGAACATGCGGATCTCGCTGTTCCAATTCTCGATTTCCGGTTCGATCCGCCCGACCATCAGGTAGCGCAGCGCCATGAAGAGAAGGTCCGCGCCCGCGACAAAGCACAGCAGGATGGCGATCATCAGCACGCGCCGGCCACGTCCTTCCCGGATCAGGCTGGCGTCAGCGGCGATGCGCCACAGCAGGGCGACGACCGCAATGCCCGTCCAATAGGCGCAGGCGGCAAAGGCCATGACCGGCGATATGTGAAAGCCGCTCGCCCAGCGAATCGCGGCGGGCCAGACATAGAAATAATGATAATAGCCCGCGATCCCGTCGCGCGCGAAAAAGGGATCGGTGAAGGGAATGCCCTGCCGGGCAATCTGCTCGACCACGGCGGCATGCTTGACCATGTCGAACACGACCAGGCTTTGATAGAGCCGCCCGTGGCGGTCGAAATCCATGAGCGTCCAGGCGCAGATCAGCCACCAGCCAAGCGCGATCAGCAGAAAGAGGCCCGCGCCGCGCCAGGCGGACGCAGCGCCCTTCATTCGGCTGACACCCAGCATAGCGAGTGCGCCATTGAGCAGCAGCATGCCCGGCATGCCGATAGCCCGGATCGCGAGGACATCCAATACTGGCAGGATGGCGAGCGACAGGAGCATCGCCCAGCCGGCGCGCGGCCAGAAGCCTTCCGCCGCCGCCAGTCCGGCACGGTCCAGCAGCCGCAGCAGTCCGGAGCCGGCGAAGCACAGCAGCATCGGCGCGAGCAGCGTCGCGCCGACCAGACCGCCAAGATCCTCTAGCAGATAGGACATGCACACTCCCCGACCGATCATCGATCTAAGCGCGCTAGGTTAAGGAGCCGCTAACCAGAAAAGGGCCGCGCCTCCATGTCGGAGGGCGGCCCTTTTTCATTCCGGTGCAAGGGTGGGTCAGCCCGCCTTTTCGGCCAGAACCGTCAGACCCTTTTCATTCACTTCGGCAAAGCCGCCTTCGACCGGGATCACTTCGGGCGCGGCGCCCGCGCTGGCGAAAATCTGGATCGCGCCGTCGCGCACGGTCGACATGAAGGGGGCATGGCCCTCCAGCACACCGAAATCGCCATCGGTGCCGGGCACGACGACCTGATAGACTTCCACCGAGCGGACCAGCTTTTCCGGCGTCACGAGTTCGAAATGCAGTGCCATATCATTTTTCTCCCCCCTCCCTATCAGGGAGGGGCCGGGGGTGGGTGCCATTGCGAAGCGATGGCCTGCGCCCTAGCCGAGAAGGTGGACGCTCGCTTCGCTCGCTACCCACCCCTCAATCCCTTCCCTATAAGGGAAGGGAGGGTTTGTTTTTACGCCGCTTCGGCCGCCAGCTTCTTGGCCTTCTCGACCGCTTCGTCGATGCCGCCGACCATGTAGAAGGCGTTTTCGGGCAGATGGTCATATTCGCCTTCGACCACGGCCTTGAACGACTTCACCGTGTCTTCGATCTGGACGAACTTGCCCGAAATGCCGGTGAAGACTTCGGCGACGTGGAAGGGCTGCGACAGGAACTTCTGGATCTTGCGCGCGCGTGCGACGGTCAGCTTGTCCTCTTCGCTGAGCTCATCCATGCCCAGGATCGCGATGATGTCCTGCAGCGACTTGTACTTCTGCAGGATCGACTGGACCGCACGAGCGGTTTCATAATGTTCCTGACCGACGACGCGGGGTTCCAGAACGCGGCTGGTCGAGTCCAGCGGGTCGACCGCCGGATAGATGCCCAGTTCGGAGATGGCGCGGTTGAGAACCGTGGTGGCGTCCAAGTGCGCGAAGCTGGTCGCCGGCGCCGGGTCGGTAAGGTCGTCCGCGGGAACATAGACGGCCTGCACCGAGGTGATCGACCCCTTATTGGTCGAGGTGATGCGTTCCTGCAAAGCGCCCATGTCGGTCGACAGGGTCGGCTGATAGCCCACGGCCGAAGGAATGCGGCCGAGCAGGGCCGACACTTCCGCGCCCGCCTGGGTGAAGCGGAAG
>NZ_DJDV01000015.1:18524-20807 GCF_002431195.1 Sphingobium sp. UBA5915
CGACGAAGAACAGCACGTCCTGATTTTCGACGTCGCGGAAATATTCGGCGATGGTCAGACCCGACAGGGCGACGCGCGCGCGGGCGCCCGGTGGTTCGTTCATCTGGCCGTACACCAGCGCAACCTTCGACCCTTCGCTGATCGCGTTGCCGTCGGCATCCTTGGCGATGACGTTGGCGTCGAGGAATTCATGGTACAGATCGTTACCTTCACGGGTGCGTTCGCCCACGCCTGCGAAGACCGAGGTGCCGCCATGGCCCTTGGCGATGTTGTTGATGAGTTCCTGGATAAGCACGGTCTTGCCCACGCCCGCGCCGCCGAACAGGCCGATCTTGCCGCCCTTGGCATAGGGCGCCAGAAGGTCGATGACCTTGATGCCGGTGACGAGGATCGACGCATCGGTCGACTGGTCGATGAATTCCGGTGCCTTGGCGTGAATGGGCGAGCGCAGTTCGGTCTGGACCGGGCCGCGTTCGTCGATCGGTTCACCCACAACGTTCAGGATGCGGCCGAGCGTGGCCGGGCCGACGGGGACGCTGATCTGCGCGCCGGTGTCGGTCACTTCCTGACCGCGGGTCAGGCCGTCGGTCGAGTCCATCGCGATGGTGCGGACAGTGTTTTCGCCCAGATGCTGGGCGACTTCCAGCACAAGGCGCTGGCCATTGTTGCTGGTTTCCAGCGCCGAAAGGATCGCCGGGAGCGCATCGGGGAAGGTCACGTCGACGACGGCGCCGATGACCTGCGAAATGCGGCCTACATTGTTGGTGGTTGCCATGACTTCTGTCCTTGCCTGCACTTAGAGGGCTTCGGCGCCCGAGATGATTTCGACCAATTCGGTGGTGATCGCGGCCTGCCGGCTGCGGTTATACTGGATGGTCAGCTTGTTGATAAGGTCGCCGGCGTTGCGGGTCGCATTGTCCATCGCGGTCATCGACGCGCCCTGTTCGGACGCGTTGTTTTCCAGCAGCGCCTTGAAGAGCTGTACCGTGACGTTGCGCGGCAGCAGGTCGTCCAGAATGGCTTCCTCGCTTGGTTCATATTCCACCGTCGCGGGAATGGCGTTGCGGTCGGCATCGGCGGGGATTTTTACCGGGATGATCTGCTGCTCGGTCGGGATCTGCGCCAGCGCCGACTTGAAGCGCGAATAGAAGAGGTGCGCGACATCGAACTTGCCGTTCAGATACATGTCGCTCAGCTCATGCGCGATCGCCTGCGCCTGATCGAAGCCTGGCTCCTTGACACCCGTAGTGTCATATTGCGCGACGATCTTGCCGGGATATGTGCGGTTGATGACCGGACGGCCCTTGCGGCCGATCAGGTAAAATTGCACCTTCTTGCCGTCCAGTTCCAGCGCGCGGGCCTTGGCGAGCGCAGCCTTGACGATGTTGGCGTTGAATGCGCCGGCCAGGCCACGGTCGGAGTTGGCGACGACCAGCAGGTGGACGTCATCCTTGCCCGTGCCCGCCAGCAGCGGCGAAGCGCCTTCGCCCGAACCACCGGCGATCTTGGTCGCCAGGCTGGCGACGACCGCTTCCAGCCGCTCGCTATAGGGGCGCGCGGCTTCGGCCGCGGCCTGCGCCTTGCGCAGCTTCGCGGCAGCGACCATCTGCTTGGCCTTGGTGATCTTCTGGGTCGATTTGACCGACCCGATCCGGATTTTCAGTTCCTTGAGGCTGGGCATATACCGTCTCGTTCAATCCTGTTCCGTCACGCCAGCGAAGGCTGGCATCTCACGCCCCCAGGTCGGACCTATCCGGCCTGAGACCCCAGCTTTCGCTGGGGTGACGGCTAATATTAAGCGAAAGTCTTGCCGAAGCTGTCGAGCGCGGCCTTGAGCTTGCCCTTGGCGTCGTCGCCCAGGTCCTTGCTGTCGCGGATCGCTGCCAGCACTTGCGGATGATCGTGGCGCAGATAGGCCAGCATCATTTCCTCATAGCGGGTCACATCCTTGACGGCGACATTGTCGAGATAGCCGTTGGTGCCGGCAAAGATCGACGCGGTCTGCTCTTCGAAGGGCAGGGGCGAGAATTGCGGCTGCTTGAGCAATTCGGTCAGGCGCGCGCCGCGATTGAGCAGCTTCTGGGTCGAGGCGTCGAGGTCCGAACCGAACTGGGCGAAGGCCGCCATTTCGCGATACTGCGCCAGTTCCAGCTTGATCGAGCCCGACACCTTCTTCATCGCCTTGGTCTGCGCGGCGGAGCCGACGCGCGACACCGACAGACCGACGTTGATGGCCGGACGGATGCCCTGGTAGAAGAGGTTGGTTTCCAGGAAGATCTGGCC